>MGQW01000010.1 GCA_001798885.1 Deltaproteobacteria bacterium RBG_16_64_85 | reverse complement strand
ATTTGGCGTTGACCCTCCGCGGGGCGGTTTGTATAATCCTTTTTCTGCTGTTCGATCGTGTGGTGAGTGTAGCTCAGTTGGCAGAGCACCAGGTTGTGGCCCTGGTGGCCGTGGGTTCAATCCCCATCACTCACCCCAATTTTTCCAAGAGCGCCTGTAGCTCAGGGGATAGAGCACCGGCCTCCGGAGCCGGGTGCGGAGGTTCGATTCCTCCCAGGCGCGCCAAGATTTTTGACATGACGCGATGCGGAATCGAACCCTCCCAGGCGCGCCAAGTTCTTTCACAGAGTGGGCCATTAGCTCAACCCGGCAGAGCAGCTGACTCTTAATCAGGAGGTTGAAGGTTCGAATCCTTCATGGCCCACCAGGAAAATCTAGGGGTTGCGGTTTTGGCCGCAACCCCTTTTCCATGATCGCCGGTTGCGGAGCGGGATGACCACCTGCGTGCGGTAGAGGAAACCTATTTTATTTTTACGAATTCCACCCTCCGGTTGTTTGCCCGTCCTTCCGCCGTTTCGTTCTTGTCGATCGGCTTCGTGTCGCCCCACCCCTTGGACTGGAGCCGGTCCGCGGCGATCCCCTTCCCTTCGAGCCACGCCTTGACCGAGCCGGCGCGCCGCTCCGACAGCGGCTGATTGACCCCCTTGCCGCCCTGGTTGTCCGTGTGCCCCTCGATGGAGAACTTCAGAGACGGGTCCTTCTCCAGAAGGGCGAGGATTCCCTTCAGGGTCGGCAGGGACTCGGGCTTGATCCGGTCGGAACCGGTGTCGAAGAGGATTCCGTGGGTGACGATCTTCCCATCCGTGTCGAGGGCGGACTTGATGTCCTTTCCCCCCTCGGCCAGCCGGAAGTTGGTGAACATGACGTTCGGGCAGAGCCAGTGGCCCGAGGGACCCATGAAGATGCCGACATGTTTGACCGGGCGGGCGATCCCGTCGGGGTCGTTCGCCACCCGGTCCTGGTCCACGTACGCCTTCACGAAGGTTCCGTTGACGCTGACCGCGACGTGGTGCACCTTCCCGTCCCCCTTGCGGATCGCCGTCCTCGTGTTCTTGGAGCTCCCGTCCTCCGGCCGGACCACGATCGACCCGAGTTCGGCGTTTCCCCCGTGCACGCTCGTATCGTCTTTCGCCAGCAGGAGGACGTATTCGGTCTGGGACTGTTTTTCACCCGGGGGGCAATACGCAAACACCGCGTCGAACTCCACGGTGAACTTCTGCGGGAGATCCCCCTTCGTGCTCAGCCGCACGAACTGGCGCGAATAGTACTGGGAATCCTGCTTGCTGGCCGCCGGCTGGCTCCGGAGGAAGTTCCGACCCTGGGACTGGACCACCTCGACGGCGTTGCTGGTTCCGTGGCCGGGGCCGTTGAGGGTCCACTTCCTCGGGAACTCCCCCACGTCCGTGTCGCTGAAGTCGTCGAAGAAGATCACCTTGTCGCCGGGGATGAAGTCGTACTTGGTGTAGATCTCCTCTGCGGCCGCGATGTCCCTTGGGCTCTCCGAATCTGCGGCCGGAGCGGCCTCCTTCGCGGAAGCCTCTTTCCCGGTTTCCTTCTGTGCGCCTTCCTGGGGCGCCGATCCCTTCGCTTTTCCCTTGGCGCCCTCGATGGCGGTATCCGCCGCCTTGTCCGCCCCCTTTTTCCCCATGCCCTCCAGGGCGCCTTTCGCATCCTCCAGCCAGCCCGCGTAGGCGGGTGCGAGGACTATGCCGATCATCAGGATCGGTGCGATCAAGAATCGTCTTCGCATGGGTCACCACTCCTTCGAAAGTAGATAGATGGCACCAAATTGTTCATTTCCGGGGACCATGCTTAATGATACAGTATCTCCCTCGGAGGAATCTACGGAATGGCCAAGGACGATCTGGCAAAACTGGAAGGAACGGTCACCGCCGCGAGGGGCGGAGGGACCTACATTGTTACCCTGGAAAACGGAGTGACGCTTTCGGCGAAACTCAGCGGCAACATGAAGCGGTTCAAGATCCGCGTCATCGTGGGGGACAAGGTCACCGTCGGAGTGTCCCCGTACGATCCCACCCACGGGCTCATCATCCACCGACAGAAGGTCTGATATTCCACCGGCCGGGGCGGTGAATCCTGCGGTCTCCATCGTCGGCCTCGTAAAGCGCTACGACCGGGTGGTAGCGGTCGACGGGCTGGACCTCACGGTGCGGACCGGAGAGTGTCTCGGACTTCTGGGCCCCAACGGCGCCGGCAAGACGACAACGATCGAGATCCTGGCGGGGCTGCTGGCCCCGACGGCGGGGGAGGTCCGGGTGTTCGGCCGCCGGTGGGGGGAGGACGACCAGGCGCTGCGCTCCCGCCTCGGGGTATCGCTGCAGGAGACCCGGTTCCCCGAACGGCTCAAGGTCGCCGAAGTGGTTTCGCTCTTCCGGAGTTTCTACCCGAGAGGCCGGGACGTGCGCTCGGTGATCGCGGAGGTGGGTCTCGAGGAAAAGGCCGCCTCGTGGACGAGCAGGCTCTCGGGGGGTCAGCGGCAGCGGCTGGCCCTTGCCTGCGCCCTCGTGGGCGACCCGGAGCTTCTGATCCTCGACGAGCCGACGACCGGGCTCGACCCGCAGGCGCGGCTCCACATGGGGGACACGATCCTCGGCTACCGTACGCGGGGGCGTACGGTGCTCGTGACGACCCACTACATGGAGGAAGCGCACCGGCTCTGCGACCGGGTGGCCATCATCGACCTCGGAAAAGTGATCGCGCTGGGCACGCCGGCAGAGTTGATCGCAACGCTGGGCGGCGACCTCGTCGTCGAAGTGGAGCTTGCGAGCGGCTCGGTCGAGGACGACGCGGTGAGGTCCGTCGAAGGGGTCCGGGCCGTCCGGCGGTCGAACGCCACGATCCTGGTGACGGCTTCCGAGGCCCACGTCACCGTCCCCGCGCTGCTCGACCTGGTTCGAGGCAGCGAGGCGGCGCTGTCGCACCTTACCCTTCGCCACGCGACGCTGGAAGATGTCTACGTTTCGCTCACGGGGAGGCACCTGCGCGATGAGTAGCCCCCTTGCGCACCTCGTGCTGGCCCGGCTCCGGGAAAGCTTCCGCCAGCCCGAGACGATCTTCTGGACGTTCCTGTTCCCGGCGCTCCTCGCGGTTGCGCTCGGGGTCGCCTTCCGCGGGGGAAAGCTCGACCCGTCCGCCGCGGTGGTCGTCGCGGCCGACGGGTACGACCGGATCGTCCGGACGCTCGGCTCGGACAATTCGATCCGGGTGGAAGTGCAAGACCGCAGGACCGCGGAGCATCAGCTCCGGACGGGGCGGGCGGCCATCCTCGTGATCCCGGGGAATCCTCTCGTGTACCGCTTCGACCCGACCCGGACGGAGAGCCACCTGGCGCGGGCCGCCGTGGATGCGGCGATCCAGCGGGCGGCCGGGCGCCCCGATCCCGTGCCCGTCGCCGACGAGCGCGTCACGGAACCGGGCTCGCGGTACATCGATTTTCTCATCCCGGGCCTTCTCGGGATGAACCTCATGGGGGGCGGGCTCTGGGGGATCGGGTGGTCCATCGTGGAGATGCGCACCCGGAAGCTGTTGAAGCTCCAGCTGGCGGCGCCGATGCGGCGGAGGGACTTCCTGCTCTCCCACATCCTGACCAGAATGTGCTTCGTCCCTCTCGAAGTGATCCCGCTCCTTGTCCTGGCAGGATGGATCTTCAACGTGACGATGGCCGGGTCGGCCCTCGGTTTGACGGTCGTCGTGGCCGCCGGCGCGTTTTCCTTCGCGGGCTTGGGGACGCTGCTGGCCAGTCGAGCCCGCACCACCCATATGATCTACGGGCTGATCAACCTCTGCACCCTGCCGATGTTCGTCCTGTCGGGAGTCTTTTTCTCGACCAGCCGGTTCCCCGACGCGCTGCAGCCGTTGATCAAGGCTCTGCCGCTCACCGCCTTGATCGATGCGCTGCGCGCGGTCATCAATGACGGCGCATCCGTCCTTTCACTGGGGCCGCAGTTCCTCGTTCTGGGACTTTGGGGGGTCCTCAGCTTCGCGGGGACGCGAGCGCTGTTCCGGTGGTCGTAGGGGAAGGGACCGTCCACCGGGGGTAGAGGAGCAGGAGGAGAAGGCCCGGAACGGCGGACAGCATGCTGACCAGGAAGTAGAGCTCCCACCCGATGGTTTTCGCCAGGTATCCCGTCGGCGCCCCGACGATCACGCGGGTGATCGCCATCAGGCTGGTGAGGAGCGCGTACTGGGTCGCGGTGAAGCGCTTGTTGCAAAGGCTCATCAGGAAAGCGACGTACGCCGCCGTCCCCATCCCGCTGCAGAGGTTCTCCAGCCCGATGGCCGCCACCATCATCGGGTAGTGATGCCCAAGGCGCGCAAGCGCCAGGAACGCCAGCGTGGAAACCGACTGCAGGATCCCGAAGAGCCAGAGAGAAGCTTTCATTCCCGCCCTCGCCACCACGGCGCCTCCGGCAAGCGTCCCCACGATCGTGGCAACCATGCCGAACCCCTTGGTCACGGCCCCGATATCGGTCTTGGTGAACCCCAGTTCGAGCATGAAGGGGGTCGTGAGCGCCGTCGCCATCACGACGTCCAGCTTGTAGAGGATGACGAACAGCAGGATCCCCAGGGCTCCCGGCCGCGAAAGGAATTCGACGAACGGCTGCGCCACCGCTTCCTTCAGGCTGGCCGGCGGTCGTTCCTCGAGTTGCGGCTCGGGGGAAAAAACGGAGGCGGCGACGCCCACGAGCATCGATCCCGCCATCAGCAGGTAGACGGTCTTCCAGGGGAGCCGGTCCGCCAGGATCAGGGCGAGCGCGCCCGAGGTCAGCATCGCGATGCGGTACCCCAGGATGTGCACGCCCGCGCCGGGCCCCAGCTCGACGGGCTCGAGGACCTCCGTGCGGTAGGCGTCCACGACGACGTCCTGGCTGGCGCTCACGAAGGCCACCAGGAACGCAAGGACGGCGAAAAGGGTGGTCGCTCCCGAGGGGTTGGAAAACGCCATCGCGGAAATCGCGAAGACCAGCCCGAGCTGGGTCACGAGCATCCATCCGCGCCGCCTTCCGAGAAATGGCGGGATAAACCGGTCCATCACGGGCGCCCAGAGGTATTTCACGGTGTACGGGAGGCCGACCAGGGAGAACACGCCGATCACCGTCAGGTCGATCTTGTCGGTCGCCATCCAGGCCTGGAGCGTCGTGCCGGTCAGCGCAAGGGGGATCCCCGAGGAGAAGCCCAGCAGAAGGACCCAGAACAGGCGGGGGCTCCGGAATACGGCGAGGAGGGATTTCATCCCGGAAGCTTCGCCGTCAGACGCCGGAAATATTCCTGCCGGCACCAGTTCTCCACATCGACCATCGCTTTGAAGGCCTCGGCGAAGTCCGTTTCCCCCACGGTGAAAACTCCGTGCCCGTACACAACGGCTTTCCGCGGCAAGGCGATGACCGGCGGGACCCGCTTCGCAAGGCCGCCGGCCCCGATTTCCCCGGCGACCACCGGCGTGTCTCCGAGCAGCCGAACCTTGTCGCAGTCCCTCCAGCAATCCTTGACGGGGCAGTCTTTCTCCTCGCAGAGCAGGCTCATGACGACGGCGAACTTGGGGTGGCCGTGAAGAATCGTCCGCGCCCCGCTCACCTCGTAGATCCGCCGGTGTGCCGGGAGCTCGCTGGAGGCGGTGATCCCCGTGGTGGAGGAGTCGTCCATGGGGACCGGGTCGATGCGCCCGGGCAGATCGTCGAGGCTGGCCGCGGTCTGGGAGATGTAGATCGTGCCGCCTGCGCGGCAGGAGAGGTTGCCGAAGAAGGAGTCCACCAGCCCTCGCTCCACGGTGTACCGGCCGACGGCCGCCACTTCGGCGAGGATTTCCCCCGGTTCCTCCAGGGGGCCGCTTCGAAATACGATCCCCTCGGCGGAGAGCGGCCGCAGCCAGTCACGACGGAAGGAATCGAACGCCTCCTTCTCCCCGCGGAGGAGAAACCCGTCCGCGAGGACTTCGAGCAGGTATGTGACGAAGGCCGCGTGGAAGACGGAGGAGTAGTTGATGTAGGCCTGCTCGACCGTCACGCTGCCGCCGGCGACGATCCCCAACCCCTCCGCAATCATCCCCTTGCGGTTCCTCAGCAGGCGCCCGATACGCGCGGGGGGATCCTCAACCAGTTCCTCCCGGCGCAGGAAGGGGATGTCGTGCAGGAAGGTGCGCGTCTCGGTGTCCTGCGGCACGATGCGGGACTCCCCGGCCTTCGCGCGGCGAACCAGGAAGTCGGCGAACGGCAAGGAGGGTCGGGCGGCCACAAGACCCAGACAGTCCAGGGAAGATAGGATCCTCTCGCACAGGCGGGCGAGCGTAGCGTTCCCGTCCGAGAGGAGGACGTCGTCGTGCGCGGCGAACGCAATGTGACCGGGGAGCGCGGACCGGTCGGCCAGGAGCTTTCCCGTGTACTTTGCGATCTGGTCCCTCACGGAAGCCTCGAAAGGAAGTCCGGGTCGGGGAACGTCCCTCGGGAGGTGAGCCCGCGGATGCGGTAATACTTCTGCAGCTCTTCCTCGAACCGCTTCTCGTCGATGGGGGGGATCTCGATCCCCTCCCCGCTGGAGCCCGGCTCCCGGAAGAAACGCTCGGGCAGCCGGTCGTCCTTCGCGTCGAACCCGTTGGCGCAATTGTAAAAACGTTCGGTCAGGTAGATGCGCTCTCCGATCTCCTTGAGGGACTGGGGGCTGAACTCCTCGCCGGTGACCGCCGAAAGGAGCTCGGCGTACTCCTCCAGCGTCGCCCCGAAGAAGGAGAACTTGCAGGCCGCCAGGGAATCGACGGCGGCGTTCGTGTCCTCGGCGATCTTGATGATGCGCGCTTTCCCAGAGAAGGAGAACCGATCGGTTGCAACGGGATTCCGCAGGATCTCGTGCGAGATGGGATAGGCGCTCAGGTGGCATCCTCCCCGGTTGCTGGTGCAGTAGGCCAGGGCCATCCCGTAGGCCCCCCGCGGGTCGTAGGCGGGAAGCTCGAGAGACTTGACGCTCATGGAAAGCGCGGGATTTCCCAGCATCTCCGTCACGCGGCGCGATCCCTGCGCCAGCAGGTCGCCGTCCCCCCGGCGATAACCGATATCGGCGAGGAGCGCCTCTACCTCTTCGGCCCCGGGGAACCGGCCCCTTCCTTCCCCCCAGGCGGCCAGGGTGGCGGCGGCAGAGATGGTATCCATCCCGAGCTCGTTGCACAGGTGGTTCGAACGGACAATGACGCGCAGGTCGTCGATTCCGTTCAATGCACCGAAGTGGGAGACGGTTTCATATTCGGGAAGAGGCATCCCGTCCCTGTCG
>MGQW01000009.1 GCA_001798885.1 Deltaproteobacteria bacterium RBG_16_64_85 | reverse complement strand
CTTCGCTTTTTCCCTACCTGCAGGAAGAGGAGAAACATTACCGCCACAGCCTTCCTGATCGATGGGGGAAGCACAACGTGCTGCCGACGGTTTCCGAGGTCAGAAAGAAATGGGAAATGATGGAAGATGCGGTTGTACAGTGAACGTACAACCGTGGCTTGGCCGAACCAACCCAATTCGGGCTGATTTGATCGATTCCAAGCAACGACTCTCAGGTGTCGCCAATGACTATCGATTTCAAAATGAAACGTGTCATACAGGAGGATGATGCCGGTTGTGGAATCGCCTGCGTGGCAATGGTAACTGGTAAGGCGTATCTGCAAGCGAAGAGATATTTCGAGCAAAGTGTTTTTCTGCCGACAGATAAAAAACCGCACACCCGACATTATCAGTTGAGGAGAGCCCTTCAAAATTTCGGAATAAAAACCGAGAAAAGGCCATTCCGCCAATGGCGCTCGATTGAAACCGATGCGATTGTCCCGATAAATCGACGACGGAATGGGGGCTGGCATTGGGTGGTTTTTGTTCGAGAAGGGAACCGCCCGTATATTCTCGATCCTGCGCCTGGAAAGGGACGACGCCGATATTCGTTTCGAGGTATGAAAGCCCGCGGGTTTTACATCGCTATTCCGGCCTGACATACTAAGCGATGTTCGCCCATCATGGATCCTCCAGGGCCGACGCCGATAACCGACTCCCATGACCTGCTGGAACGGCTGTGCAACCTCCCGGGCGTCGCAGGGTTCGAGGGGCCCGTCCGGGAGGCGATCGCCGAAATCGTCAAGCCCTTCGTCAACGAGGTGCTGGTGGACACGCTCGGCAACCTGATCGCCGTGCGGCGGGAATCTTCCAACTTCAAGCTGATGCTCGACGCGCACATGGACGAGATCGGGTTTGGCACCTGCCTCCTCTCCGACTTCGACCACACCTGGCGGCTCCTGGCCGCCTTCTGCCGGGCCGCCCCGGGGGTGTGAGACGAATGAGTTCGTTCAAATGGACCTTCCTTTAATTGCAGGGGGGATGGGGAGTGGCAATCACCCCGAAAAACTTGTACAATCGGGGAGTAGAGGATATGAAACGGTTTGAGGTGCTCGAGTGAAGACGACGGCGAAAAAGATCGCTCCGGAGGATTACATCCTCTCCGTCCTGTCCCCTGAGGAACGGTTGGAAGCCGCCTTGAAGATTGCCGGCGAGGCGTTCAAGAAGACGAAGCTGACGAAAAAGGACGTCGAGAAGGCGGTGAAAACCATTCGGAGAAAGATCCACGGATCGAAAAAGTAGGATCGTCGTCGACACCGGCGTTCTGGTGTCCTCCTTCGCTTTCGGCGGCACCCCAAGGGCGGCGGTTCGGAAGGCGTTCGAAGAAGCCGAAATCTGTGTTTCCCCGAAACTATTGATAGAGTACCGCGACGTTCCCTCTCTCCTCCACTCGGAGGGGAAAATCACCGACCAGCAGTTCACAGCCCTTATATCCGGTATGGCCGCGGTCGTGGCGGTCGCCAGGTTGGTCCATCCGAAGAAGCGGATCCAGGTATGCAGAGATCCGGCGGACGATATGTTGCTCGAATGCTGCCTTGCTTCCGGAGCGGATTATCTCGTAACTGGCGATCGGGATCTTCTCTCCGTTCGGGATCTTCCTTTCTCCCTGAAGATTATTACGCCCAGAGCATACATAGATCTTTCGTAGACATCAGAACCCCCCCCTTTCAGCACCTGCCGCTTGACCGACTTCGACCACACGTGGCGGCTTCCGGCCGCCTTCCGCATGGCCGCGCGGGGGGTGCGAGGGGACCTGAAACCCTTTCGTGCCGCCGGTAACTGCCTGGCCTTCAATCCGGGCATAAACTGCACTTCTGATTAGTCCCCTGTGGGTATCCTCCGTGCAAGTGATCCCCACAAGATGGGATTCCATACAGTTTTCGAAACTGTGAAATCGTCGAAATCCAGCGTATCATCGAAAAGAACAAATCGTTGTTCGAGGAAAAACGGCATGGGCACTTTGGCCGTAAAGATTGATCCGCTGGTCGTCAACGTGTCCTTCACGACCGATATGCTCCGGGTTGTCTTGGCGGACGGCCGCGAAGTTTCCGTTCCCCTTGCGTGGTTCCCGCGTCTTCAAAAGGCTACGGCGAAGCAAAGAAAAGATTGGCGTCTCATTGGCGGGGGAGTCGGTATCCATTGGGAAAGCGTGGATGAAGACATCTCTGTGGAAAGTTTGCTTTCGATAAAATAAGTCTTTTTCTTGGGTCGACGGCAACGTCATCTTCCCGTTACAACCATTCCCTCTTCAGCACCTGCCTCCTTTCCGACTTCGACTGCACCTGGCGGCCACACTGGAAATAAAAACTATAAATTAAGGGATCAGCCCCAGCCCATCCTATCCTATCCATCACGACTCCGAAGAAATAGGGGGGATTCCATGCGACAGATCAAAATGACCATCGGTTCCGTGGTGCTCGAGGCCGAACTCCTCGAGACGCCCACGGCCGAGGCGATCTGGAACTCCCTGCCGTTCATCTCCCGGGCGAATACCTGGGGCGAGGAAGTTTATTTCTCCACTCCGGTGAAAGTGGAATTGGAGGCCGACGCCCGGGATGTCGTTGTGCCCGGCGAGCTTGCTTTCTGGGTGGAAGGTGATTCCATCGCGATCGGTTTCGGGCGCACGCCCGTATCCCGCGGCGATGAAATCCGCCTCGCGGCCCGAACCAATATCTGGGGCAAGGCCAAGGGCGATGTGAAGCAGCTCGGATCGTTTACACCAGGCGCATCCGTCAAGGTCGAGAAGGTCGGTTAGGGACTACCGGTTTCTCGGTTTGAAGGGGGTAGCCGTCACTCATTCTCCCAGGGCGTCACGAGCTGGAAATAATTATTGTCCGGATCGGCGAAGGTCGCGATCATCATTTCCGAGACCTCCATCGGGTTATAAGGCTCCGCGATAACCGCAGCCCCGATCTTTTTGATTCTTACGAATTCCCTCTTCACGTCCTTCGTCTCGAGATTGAACATTATCCTTTCGGGGTTCCTGCTCTTCCCTCGCACTTTGTCATGCGGGCCGATCGTGATGAATCCCTTGCCGGCCATGAATCCGTAGAAACCACCCTCCGACCAGTCGGGTTTTTTCCGGAATATCTTCCTGTAAAACTCCTTGAGTTTCTTGGGATTCTCCGAAAAGAGCAAAATGGAGTTGAAATTCAACATGATATTTACCTCCTCATCAAATGCATGCCATCGGATTCTCGCCCATTAGATGGACAGGTATCCATCCGGGTTCCCTCCGTCCCGATTTCGTGAAGGCGAAGACGTGGTGATAGAGCTGGATCCCGTCCTGCACGGCGGCATTGTCGACTTTCGCGGACATCCGGCTGGCGTAGACGAGAGGCGCCGGATCGACTCCCGACAGGTCGGAGAATTCCTCGATCTGCGCCGGCGTCTTCCGGGATGCGGCGCCCTTTCCCCCGGCCATGAAGAGGCCAAGCTCCCCCTCGAGCCCGCGCAGACCCTCCTTGAGCGCCCCTGTGACCGTCGTGGTCACGCCGCTGGAATGCCAGTCGAATCCCAGGACGCACCCCAGCGCCTGGAACCAGTACGGGTCGGAGATCCGGGCAAGGAACTCCCTCGGGCCGAACTCCCTCGCTATGGCGAGGACGATTTCCCGCGACAGGGCGGCCATCCGCGCAAAAAGCCACCGGGGGGCCTTTCCGTAGTGGAGCGGCAGCGTGGCGACGCCGGTTCTGCCCATGGCCATCTCCCGATGTTTTTGGCCACCCGAATCCGCATGTCCGGGGTCCAGCGATCATTTTACCGGCCGGAGCAGGAGAGGGGAAAGGCCCGCGCGCACGCCTGTTTTCCGCGCCACCGATTTTACGAAGTGGCGTTCCCCCCGGCAAACCTGTACTATCGAAACCACGGTTCGCCATTACATCTCCAATACTCCAAGTTCTGCGGGCTCGGGTCCGTGAGTCCCGATTACCCATACCTTGCGCTGGGCGATGGAGGCGCCAAGCGGTGGGCGGATATCATGCACTACACTCGTACCGGTGAAGTGATCCACGCTGGTGCGCTGCCGTGAGGCGACTGCAAACTATGGGAGGAGCGGCCAGGAAAAAGGGGATTGCTTGGCTCCCCTCCGTGTCAACATGAGTGAGACACTGACCTCATTGAAGGTTCCTGAGCAGGGCGAGGAATGAGGGGAAAGAGGACCGGTTCGGAGCGTGAACCCGGTCGGGGTCTTCACGTGTGCTTGGTTTCAACGCCGGGGCCGGGTAAGATAGCGGCATGGAGGCTCGGAGCGAGGCGCCGTTGTGACTGAGAGGGAGGCTCAAAAGACGATCCGTCGGATGGTCCGGCGGATCGTCGAACGCTTCGATCCCGAACGGATCATCCTGTTCGGTTCCCACGCGAAGGGAACCGCCGGCAAGGACAGCGACGTTGACCTGCTGGTCGTGATGCCCGTCTCCGGGTCGAAGCGCGAGAAGCAGCTTGAAATCCGCCTGGTTCTTCGGGAGTTCGGCATCCCGAAAGACGTCATCGTCACTACCCCGGAAGAGTTCGCCTGGAGAAAGGAAGTTCCCGGCACGATCGAGAGGCCCGCGGCGACCGAAGGGAAGGTCGTTTATGCCCGACCGTGAGCGTGTCCTTTCGGTTGTCGGCGAGTGGACGATCAAGGCCGACAACGATCTCAGGACAGCCGTTCACACCCTGAAGCTGGGAGCGGATTGTCCTACCGACACGGTATGCTTCCACGCCCAGCAATGCGTCGAGAAATATCTGAAGGCCTTCCTCGTTTTCAAGGGGATCGATTTTCCGAAAACCCACGACCTGGAGAGGCTTGTCGCCCTGGTGCCGGCACGGCACCGTCCCAACCTCACCCACGAGGAACAGGGAAGGCTCACCGAATATGCCACCGGAGCCCGGTATCCCGGTTGGGGGGAGGTCCCCATGGCCGAGGCGCGGCGTGCGGTGGCGGTCGCCAGGCGCGTGCGCGAGGAGATCCGGAGCGCCCTGCCGGATGCGGTCCTCCGCCGGAGGAAGCGCTGACCGTTGTCGCGAGGCGCGCGGATCGGATATCGTAGAACCGGGCGAGGCGCCGGATCGCCTCCAGGCCGGCCGGATTCCCCACTTTTGTGCTCCCGATCGCCTTTTTCATGACGTCGATGGTGCGGTCGTACCCCTTCCTGTCGACGGGGATCGGCGTTCCGTCCTTGCCGCCGTGCGCCCCGGCAGACGGCTTCCCGGGCGGCCCCGGCCATTTCGATCGGGTCGTACATCCCATCTCCCCTATAGCGCCGCCGTATGCCAGGCGATATCGGGTTTCCCGATCTGATAGGATGGACCGCGTGAGGAAGGAGTCCTATCTCTACACCAGGCTCGCCGGCGGAACGGTCGAGTGCGGTACCTGCCGGAGGAGGTGCGTCATCCCGGAGTCCGGATGGGGCTGGTGCCGCACCAGAGTGAACGAAGGGGGAAGGCTCTACAGCGAGATCTACGGAGAGGTATCCTCCGTCTCCATCAACCCCATCGAGAAGAAGCCCGTTTTCCACTTCCATCCCGGGTCGCGGTGGCTTTCCCTGGGCAGCGTGGGGTGCAATTTCCGTTGCCCAGGCTGCCAGAACTGGGAGATCGCCCACTGGTCGGAAGGGCCTCCGGGGACGGAGTATGTGGCTCCGGAGGAGGCGGTTTCCAAGGCCAGGAGCGCGGGATGCCTCGGCATCTCGTGGACCTTCAATGAGCCGACGGTCTGGTTCGAATATACCTTCGACAGCGCCCGTCTCGCCAAGTCCGGCGGACTCCGGACGAATTACGTCACGAACGGCTTCATGACGGAAGAAGCGCTCGGCATGATCGCCCCGTTCCTCGACGTGTACCGGGTCGATATCAAAGGGTTCTCCGAGAACACGTATGAACGGATGGGCCACATCGGGAAGTTCCGGGGCATCCTCGAGACGGCGAGGAAGGCGAAGGAGTGCGGGATGCACGTGGAGGTCGTCACCAACATCACTCCGGGGGTAAACGATGACAAGGCGGAACTTCGAGCCATCGCATCCTGGATCAGGAACACCCTGGGTCCCGGCACGCCGTGGCACGTTACGAGGTTCCATCCCAATCACGAACTGAGAAATCTTCCGCCCACGCCGATCTCCCTCCTGGAAAAAGCGAGGGTCATGGGAAAGGATGAGGGTCTCTGGTATGTGTATCTTGGCAACGTGCCCGGACACCCGGGGGAGAATACCTGTTGCCACGCGTGCGGGGAGTTGTTGATCGAAAGGCATATCTTCGAGATCAAGACATGCAAGATAAGGGGAAACAGATGCCCGGAATGCGGGACGGCGATCCCGGGAGAATTTTCACGGAACCGGCTCGCACGGACCCTCTGATCGCCGTGCGGCGTGGATCCGGCGGCTTCAAGCTGATGCTCGACGCGCACATGGACGAGATCGGGTTTGGCACCTGCCTTCTTTCCGACTTCGACCACACGTGGCGGCTCCTGGCCGCCTTCTGCAGGACCGCGCCGGGGGTGTGAAGGAACCAAAAGGCGGTATTTATGCGACAAATCAAGATGACCATCGGTCCCGTGGTGCTCGAGGCCGAACTCCTCGAGACGCCCACGGCCGAGGCGATCTGGAACGCCCTGCCGTTCACTTCCAGGGCGAATACCTGGGGCGAGGAAGTGTATTTCTCCACTCCGGTCAAAGTGGAATTGGAGTCCGACGCCCGGGATGTCGTTTTGCCCGGCGAGCTTGCTTTCTGGGTGGAAGGCGATTCCATCGCGATCGGTTTCGGTCGCACGCCCGCATCCCGCGGCGAGGAAATCCGCCTCGCAGCCCGGACCAATATCTGGGGCAAGGCCAAGGGCGATGTGAAGCAGCTCGGATCGGTTACACCAGGCGCATCCATCAAGGTTGAGAAGGCCGGTTAGGGACCAACTGCCGATCTGCCCATCGGAGTATGAAATCATTTGGGCCTGGGGTGGGGGTTTTTCTCTTCCTGTTTGTTTCACTATAATTCTATATTTCGACAAATGCTGAAAGTAAGTTGAAAAATGAATTAGATTCTTGTATTTTCAATATAAGTTAATTATTCAGCAAGTGTTGAAATGGGAGAATAAAATGAAAATTTCCATGAAGGATCTTGAGGGAATGGCGGAAGAGGCGTTGCGATCCGCGCTCGAGGGGATTCCCTTCGCGAAGATCCAAAACATCGAGAAAGATAGCGGCATCGGCGGTTACCAGGCGGATCTGGTGACGACGGTCAACACACCGGCGGGCACCCGGTATTTCGTCGCCGAGGTCAGAACGGTGGGCCAGCCACGCGCTGCGCGAGAAGCGGTAAACCAGCTCTTGCGGATCCGGGTGGGCCGACCCGATGTCGTTCCGGTCTTCATCGCGCCGTATATCTCTCCGGCATCCGCGGAGCTTTGCGGGCAGGATGGCACGAACTACCTGGATCTGTCCGGGAATTGCCGGCTGGTCTTCGACAATTCGTTTGTCGAGCGGGAAGGCCGGCCCAACCTGTTCGCGAAAAAGCGTGACCTTCGTTCGCTTTACTCGTCCAAATCTTCGCGGGTCATTCGGGTCCTCCTTGCAAATCCCGGCGAGGCATGGAAGGTCAAGGAGCTGGCAAAGGAAGCCGGGGTCAGCCTGGGACTGGCGTCCAACGTGAAAAAGCTCCTGGAGGACCGGGAGTGGGTCCGGAAAACGGAAGACGGGCTGGAGCTCGTGGAGCCGGTGAAGCTGCTCATGGAATGGTCCGAGAACTACTCTTTCCGGAAGAACAGGGTTCGGGATTGCTACTCGCTCAAACCGGCTGCCGACCTGGAAGCGGATCTGGCGGCGGTTTGCTTCAAGAGGAAGGTGCCGTATGCCCTGACGGGATTTTCTGCAGCGGCGCGCTATGCACCGATGGTGCGGTCTCCCCGCGCGATGGCCTACGTGGAGAAGCCATTGGACGAGATCCTGGCCGCTCTGGGCCTGAATGAGGTCACGAGCGGGGCGAACGTGACTCTGCTCGAACCGTATGACGAGGGAGTTTTCTACGGCGCCGAAATGGAGGAAGGGATCCGCCTGGCATCTCCCGTGCAGGTCTATCTCGACCTGAAGGGGTTCCGGGGGCGGGGGGAGGAGGCCGCCGAGAAACTGTTCGACGAGGTGATCCGCCCGCAATGGTGACGCGGAGGGACTATACGGCCGAGGCGGTGGCGGCGGCCAGGCGGGTATTGATCGAGCTGGTCCACCTGCTCGGCGAGTACCGCAACGATTTCGTCGTCGTGGGCGGATGGGTGCCGGAACTTCTCCTGGCGAGTCCGGGAGCACCGCACACCGGGAGCATGGATATCGATCTTGCCCTGGACCACAGGCGGTTGCGGGAGGGGGGATACCGAACGATACGGGACCTTCTTCTGGGGAGAGGTTACCGGCAGGGATCGCAGCCCTCTATTTTTCTTCGAGACATACCGGCAGGGAACGATTCGATCTTCGTGGAGGTCCATTTCCTTGCTGGAGAGTACGGAGGAACCGGCCGCGGTCGCCGGCACCAGAGGATGCCGGAGGTCCAGGCGCGCAAGGCGAGAGGATGCGATCTGGCGTTCACGGCTCCGAGGGAAATAAGGATCGAGGAGATACTTCCGGGTGGGGAAAGATGCCGTGGTCGTGCGCGTCGCCTCCATCATGCCCTTCCTCGTGATGAAAGGAATGGCGCTTGCCGATCGTCTCAAGGAAAAGGATCCGTGGGATATCTACTATTGCGTGCGGAACTATCCGGGGGGACTGGACGCCCTGGCGGAGGAGGTCCGTCCGCATGCGCGACGCGGCTTGGTCCGTGAGGGTCTGGGTAAGATCGCAAACGCCTTCGCATCCGTGGATCACATCGGTCCGGTGTCCGTGGCAGACTTCGAGGAGGTGTCCGATCTGGAAGAACGGGCGTTTCTATGCCGTGATGCATATGAATGGATCAACGCCATGTTGGAACGTGTGCGCCAGTTATCCGCGAGGCCGGATCCTACAGGGAAGAAGTAGACAGATGTTTGTCCGCCAATTCCATTCGGGCATAGCGCTTGCGGCCTTAGGAAGCGCGAAGGCGTAGGCGACGGTCGTCGCCGCGTTCACGGTGAGGGAGGAGCGGGGATCAAGCGGGGCCCGCACGGCCACCTTCCAGGTCGAGCCCGACATGGGCGTAGCGGTAGAGGGGACGGTCGCCGCCGACGTGCCCGGCGTGCCGGCGCAGCGCTGCCCGTCCACTCAAGGAAAGGGGCCGGCGATCACGGTGGCCGACGGCAACTTCATCGTGCCGATACATCCATTCCCCCTTCAGCACCTGCCTTCTCTCCGACTTCGACCGCACGTGGCGTCTCCTGGCCGCCTTCTGCAAGGCCGCGCCGGGGGTGTGAAGGGACCCGTATCTCTCGGGGGAGATCGAGTCGGTGCGGCTGGACGTGTCCGCGCTCGGCCTTGTTCCGTTGAGGCTCGAGAAGCGTGAAGTCTGGGATCCCGACAAGCATTTCTGGGGCGAGGAAGGGGAGCCGATCGCCGGTTCTCACGCGGTGCTCTCGTTCCCGCGTGCTGAAAATGGGTGCTGAAAATGGGTCTTGCAAAATAGAAGTTAGTTTCTATAATACAAGGAATGATCCGGCGGGCGGCACAACAGCTTGTTCTGAAGCGCTTGGAGGCCTATCCGGCCGTGTCGCTCGTCGGGCCACGCCAGTGCGGCAAAACCACCCTGGCCCGGATGATCGACGGGGACTATTTCGACCTGGAACAGCCGCCCGAACGCCTGCGTCTCGACCTCGAGTGGGAGGGGCTCATCGCCCGGAAGAACCTGGTCATCCTGGACGAGGCCCAATCCTGGCCTGAAATCTTCACCCGCCTGCGCGGAGCCGTCGACCGGGACCGCAAGCGCACGGGCCGCTTTCTGCTCCTGGGCTCCGTCTCACCCTCCCTCATGGCGCAGGTGTCGGAGTCGCTGGCAGGTCGGTTGTCGCTGGTGGAGCTGACGCCGTTTCTTTTGACCGAGCTGAAAGCGAAGGGGTCACGGGGTCGACGATGGCTTTGCGGCGGCTATCCGGACGGCGGTGTACTCGAAGCCACGCGTTTTCCGCGATGGCAGCGGGATTACCTGTCGCTCTTGTCTCAGCGTGACCTGCCGACCTGGGGCCTTCCGGCCAAGCCGCAGACGACGGATCGCTTGCTGCGCATGCTGGCCGTGCTGAACGGCCAGGCTTGGAACGCCTCGCAGGTGGGTCAAAGTCTCGGCCTGTCCTACCAGACGGTCAACAGCTACCTCGATTATCTCGTGGGAGCCTTCCTGATCCGGAGGTTGCCGCCGTACCAGGCGAGTCTCGGGAAACGATTGGTCAAGACCCATAAGGTTTACTGGCGGGATAGCGGCCTGCTTCATGCCTTGATGAACGTATCGGACGAGAAAACCTTGCTCGTTCAACCGTGGGTGGGCGCGAGCTGGGAGGGCTACGTCATCGAACAGGCGCTCGGGGTCCTTTCGGCCGAAGGGCGGACCTATGATGCCTGCTACTTCAGGACCAGCGATCGATACGAACTCGATCTCGTGCTGGACTTCGGGAAGGAACGATGGACCGTCGAGATCAAGCTGACATCTTCACCTGGGCCCGAAGACATGGCCCGATTGGACAAGACGGCCGACTTGATCAAGGCGTCGCGGCGCTTCCTGGTCTCGCAGACTCGTCGACCGAGCGGCTCCGGACGCCGGATCTCCTGCGATCTTCCGTCCTTCCTCGATCACCTCCGCGAGAACGGATCGTGAGGCGGACCACCTCTGGATTCATAGGTGCGATCGGCCGCAACGCCCGCTCGCTGGTCGCTTGCCGATCGGTGGTCTCCGGCATTCTCCATCACGGAGGCGCGGCGATTGGACGTCCCCGTCTACCGTGTGGACGTGGACAGGCTGGTTTCCGTCACGGGTCGGACGGGACCGCATGGGTCCCGGCCCCATGGGGTGCGCCTACAGGCTGCCGCCTCGCCTGGTGATCACGTATGTGAAGAGCCATCCCGGCCACGGATGTTATATTATGAATGTAAAACGTGCCCTGGAGGAGCACGAATTGGTACTATGGAGCAACTTTTTGCTTGACGCAGGTCTATCGTAGACGTAGAATGTGCCCTCAGAAGGCACGCAATGCGAACGAACAGTGCACCTCTCAAGACTTTGGGACCCCAGGCGGCCAACCTGGTCACGATGCTCCACGAACGGAGCCGTGCCGTCTTTCGCCTCGAGGATGTCCGGGACATCACGGGCCTCTCCGAGGTCTCCGCGAGGAGCTTCGTCCGCAAGCTCGTGGATCGGGGAGTGGCGGCCCGGCTAAAGCCCGGTCTCTACGTCCTGGTCCCCTTCGAGTTGGGGAGGGAGCGGAAGTACACGGGCAATCCTCTCGTCGTCGCCCGGGAGATCATGAACGGCGAGGATTACTACCTCTCCCACGCCACCGCCATGGAGATCCACGGCATGACGACCCAGCCTCAGCTCGTCATTATGGTGACCACGCCGAAGCCCCGGCGCGCCCTGACATCGTTGGGCGTGGAGTTCCGATTTATCCTTTGCCGGCGAGAGGCTCTCTTCGGTCTCACCGAACACTGGGTAACCAAGCAGGAGAAGGTGCGCGTGAGCGACCTGGAGCGGACGGTCATCGACGGGCTCAAGCAGACCGAGCATTGCGGCGGATTGACCGAGGTCGCCAAGGGCCTGTGGATGCGACGCCGGGACATGAACGTCGACCGACTCGTTCAGTACGCCAGGCGGATCGGCGTCGGCGCCGTCGTGCGTCGGCTTGGTTTCCTGCTGGAGACCTACGAGATGGCCGGACCGCCGGATCTGGACCGGCTGCGCAATGGACTGACGGCGACCTACGTCCGGCTGGACCCGGTCTTGCCGGCCGAGGGGAAACGTCTTCGCCGGTGGCGTCTCCAGCTGAACGGGGACCCCGAAGAACTCCGGGCCGTCGTGAGGACCTGACCCATGATTCCGCAGCGGGACCTCTCGCTTCTTTCCAATCGCCTCGCCGAGCGGGGAGGCCGGCGCATCCCGGAAACCGTCCTCGAGCGCGACTACTGCCTCTCGTGGTTCCTGGTCGGGTTGTCCCGCAGTCCGCTTCGGGATCGGCTCGCTTTCAAGGTCCACCTGGATCGACATTCCCACGAGAACAGCCATACATTCTATCTCGCTTACGAAGGTCCTCTTTCCCGGGCGCGCGGGAAGACCGTCAAGACCGACATCACGATCCGCGAGCGTATCGTCTTGGCCTTGGCGGAACGCCCGGTCCTGCGCGGGTACGAGGAGTACCGCGATCTGCCCGACGTGGGGGGTCATCACCCCGTCTGATACCAGCCAAGCGGAGCCAGGGAAGGCGACAGAGACGAATCCTGGAACCTAAGCCCCCTCGCCGGCAGCCGTTTGACGCAAATTCGTCAGGAGCAGAATATGATCATCACGGAGTACTGGCGTATTATGCATACAGGAGGATAAATCCATGTACAAAGCGAAGGCTTACTCCGCTGCCGGTGCGACATCGCCGCTTGCCCCCGCCACGGTCGCGCGGCGCGATCCGACCGAACAAGACGTACAGATCGAAATCCTCTTCTGCGGCATCTGCCACTCCGACCTCCACCAGGTGCGCAACGAGTGGAGCAGCCTCATGCCCACTGTCTACCCGATTGTCCCCGGCCATGAGATCGTCGGCCGTGTCACCAAGGCCGGCTCCGCAGTCGCCAAGTTCAAGCCCGGCGACCTCGCCGCGGTCGGCTGCATGGTCGACTCCGACGGCACCTGCCCCGAGTGCCGGGCCGGCCTCGAGCAGTTCTGCCCGAACATGACCCTCACCTTCAACTCCCCGGACAAGCACCTCGGAGGCGTGACCTACGGTGGCTACTCCGAGAGCGTGGTCGTCGACGAGCGCTTCGTCCTGCGCGTCCCTTCCAACCTCGATATCGCCGGAACCGCGCCTCTCCTCTGCGCCGGAATCACGACATACTCGCCCATGCGCCGATGGGGCATAACCAAGGGCAAGAAAGTCGGCGTGGTCGGTCTCGGCGGACTGGGCCACATGGGCGTGAAGTTTGCGCATGCGCTCGGAGCCCACGTTGTCGTCTTCACGACATCACCCGACAAGAAGGAAGACGCGCTCCGCCTCGGCGTCGATGAAGTCGTCCTCTCCCGCAATGCCGACGAGATGCGGAAGCACGCCGGCAGCTTCGACTTCATCCTCGACACCGTCTCCGCCGATCACGACATCAACGCCTACCTCCAACTCCTCCGCCGAGACGGCAACATGACCCTCGTCGGCGCGCCGCCGAAGCCTCTCGCCGTAGCCGCCTTCGGCCTTCTGTTCGGACGCCGCAGCCTCTCCGGCTCGATCATCGGCGGTATCCCCGAGACCCAGGAGATGCTCGACTTTTGCGGCGCACATAACATCACCGCCGATGTCGAAATCATCCCCATCCAGAAGGTCAACGAAGCTTACGAGAGACTGCTCAAATCCGATGTGAAGTACCGCTTCTCCATCGATATGGTTTCTCTCAAATCCGGGTAACCGGCATGGCTCACGGCCTGGTCGGTCTCGATTCGTCGCGTCAGGACGCCGACGTGGGGGTCGTCGAGAATCCCCATGGGGCCGAGGGCGACTTCCACCTCCTGTTCGCGGTAGGTCGCCAGGAGGGCGCCATTCTGCCCGTGAACGGCTGCATGGACGATCCCGATCTATCATTCCCCTCGGGGAAACAGGACCATCTATCCGTAGTTTCCCCATCGCGGATATTTCAGGAAGGTGTCTGATGACCGACTCCCATGACCTGCTGGAACGGCTGTGCAACCTCCCGGGCGTCACGGGGTTCGAGGGGCCCGTCCGGGAGGCGATCGCCGAAATCGTCAAGCCCTTCGTCGACGAGATGCGGGTGGATACGCTCGGGAATCTCATCGCCGTGCGGCGGGGATCTTCCAACTTCAAGCTGATGCTCGACGCGCACATGGACGAGATCGGGTTTGGCACCTGCCTTCTCTCCGACTTCGATCACACGTGGCGGCTCCTGGCCGCCTTCTGCCGGGCCGCGCCGGGGGTGTGAAGGGACCAAAGGCGGTATTTATGCGACAAATCAAGATGACCATCGGTTCCGTGGTGCTCGAGGCCGAACTCCTCGAGACGCCCACGGCCGAGGCAATCTGGAATGCCTTGCCGTTCATCTCCCGGGCGAATACCTGGGGCGAGGAAGTGTATTTCTCCACTCCGGTCAAAGTGGAATTGGAGTCCGACGCCCGGGATGTCG
>MGQW01000008.1 GCA_001798885.1 Deltaproteobacteria bacterium RBG_16_64_85 | reverse complement strand
TGCCGAAGGGGGGACTCGAACCCCCACGGGTTTCCCCACCACCCCCTCAAGATGGCGTGTCTACCAGGTTCCACCACTTCGGCACTCGAGGAAAAATCATGGTATCCACCCGACGCCTGAAAATCAAGCGTCATGAACGTGTCGAGGGCGGCGGCGGGATCGATGGCCGATCTACGCCCTTTTCAAAATCGTCGCTACGCATTATCCTCTTGAGGAAACCATTCCCGGGGACTCCGAGAAATGACGCCTGACGAATCAAAGCACACAGGGCTCTACCGGAACACGATCAGTTTCTTCGGCGCTCTCGTTGCGGCCGGCAGCATCCTCCTGATGATCTTCGCTTTCGCCCTCGACTTGAGCATGAAGCGCCCAAGCCCCTACATCGGCATTTTCACGTACATGGTGTTCCCCGCCTTCTTCACGGTGGGCGCCGCCCTGTTCCTGTACGGCATGCGGAGGGAGAGCCTGAGAAGACGGCGGGCGCAGACCGACGAGGCGCTCCCCTACCCCCGCGTGGACCTGAACGACCCTGTCCACCGCAAGTGGTTCAGCTACTTCGTCGTGGGTGGGACGTTCCTCGCCATCCTGATGGCCTTCATCACGTACAACGCCTTCCTGTACTCGGAGTCCGTCTCCTTCTGCGGGACCCTGTGCCACCCGGTGATGAAGCCCGAGTACGAGGCGTACAAGGCCTCCCCCCATGCGCGGGTGAGCTGCGTGGACTGCCACGTGGGGCACGGGGCCTCCTGGTACGTCAAGGCCAAGATCTCCGGGGCGCGCCAGGTCCTGGCGGTGCTCCTGAAGTCGTACCCCACCCCGATCCCGACCCCGATCGAGAACCTGCGCCCCGCCCGGGAGACGTGTGAAGAGTGCCACTGGCCGGCGAAGTTCTTCGGGACCCAGCTCATGCAGATTCCGCATTTCCGCTACGACGAGAAGAACACGCCCGAGCAGATCAGCATCGGGGTCAAGACGGGCGGCGGCAGCGCGGCGTTGGGGGGGACCGCCGGTATCCACTGGCACATGCTCATCGAGAACAAAGTCCGTTACGCAGCCCTGGATCGCCAGAAGCAGGAGATCCCGCGGATCGAGGTTCGCCATGCCGGCGGACGCATGGACGAGTACACGAGCCTCGACTTCAAGGGGACCGAGGAGCAGCTCCGCGCCCTGCCCAGCGACGAGATGGACTGCATGGACTGCCACAACCGTCCCACCCACACCTTCGATCCGCCGGAGGCGGCGGTGGACCGGGCGATGACGACGGGCGTCATCCCCCGTACGCTCCCCTGGGTCAAGAAAGTGGTCGTGGACGCCCTCGTCCGCGAATATCCCACCCAGGAGAAGGCCCATGAGGGGATGCTGGCCGAAATCGGCGACTTCTACGCAAAGCGCTATCCCGAGGTCTATAAGAAGCGCGCCGCCGACATTGAAAGGACCGTCGCGACCGCCGTGGCGATCTACGACCGCAGCGTCTTCCCCGAGATGAAGGTGAACTGGAAGACGTACCCCTCCAACATCGGGCACCGGAACTGGCCGGGCTGCTTCCGATGCCACGATGGCCGGCACGTGTCGAAAACAGGAAAGATCCTCAGCATGGAGTGCGCGGTCTGCCACACGTTTCCCGTGCGTTCGCCGTTGATGCCCCTCGGTACCTTTGCGTCGAAGAGCGGGATGCCGTGGCACCCCGTGGAGCTTTCGGGGAAGCATGGCCGGATCCTCTGCAACCAGTGCCACTCGGCGGGGTACCGCCCCCCCACGGATTGCGCGGAGTGCCACAAGATCGACTCCTCCGCGCCGATGATGTCGTCGATGAAGTGCGCCGACTGCCACCGCAAGGTGCAGGAGGTGCGGCCCGTTTCCGATTGCAAGGAGTGCCATGACCCCCTCTCCGGCCTGCACCGTAAGGGAGGGCACGCCGAGACGGCGTGCATCGATTGCCACAAGCCGCACGCATGGACCGTCGCCGGACGCAACCTCTGCCTCGATTGCCACAGCGACATGAAGGAGCACAACAAGGACGGGGGTGCCTGCACGAAGTGCCACGGTTTCCGGGGGCAGAAGTCGTAGGAATCGGCGGGTGGATCACTCCTCGCCGATCAGCGTCGCAGGACATATCCCCTTCTTCCCGAACTTCTCCCGGATCCGGTCGACTGCGCGATTGAGCTTTTCCTTCTTTTCCCGGGAAACCGGGGGGGCATCCCCCTTCCCGCCGGTGAAGCTCCCGCTCCTGCCACCCGAAGTCTTTCCGAACAGGGGGAGTTGCACCGGTTCTCCGGGAGGAGTAACCTCGTCGCCTCCCCTGAGGTTGGACACCGCGATCCCCAGCAGGCGGACCGGCCGCTTTCCCGCCTCCGTCTTCGGAAGGAGCGCGAGTACGCTCCGGTAGATCTCTCCACCGTCGTCGGTGCCGTGATCCAG
Organism: Deltaproteobacteria bacterium RBG_16_64_85; assembly: GCA_001798885.1. Classification (NCBI taxonomy): domain Bacteria; class Deltaproteobacteria; species Deltaproteobacteria bacterium RBG_16_64_85. The sequence goes on along the minus strand of MGQW01000008.1, from coordinate 64,235 downwards.
CTTGACGACTCGCGTGATGAGAGTGAAGTCATGATATTTCACCTTCAGGGCGACCGTCCTGCCCTTGACCCCGTGGCGCCGAATCCGTTCCGCGACCCGGGTGGCAAAGGACAGAAGTTCCTTTTTTATCGTTTCCATGTCCACGAGGTCTTCGGGATACGTTTCCTCGCGCCCGATCGACCTGGCCTCCTGCTCGGGCACCACCTCCCGTTCATCGATCCCCAGGGAAAGCTCGTGAAGGAGGACGCCGTGCTTTCCGAACCTCTTGGCGAGAACCTCGACCGAGATACGGCTCAGGTCTCCGATCGTTTCAACCCCCATGCGGTGGAGCTCCGCCTGCGTAACCTTCCCCACGCCCCAGAGTTTGCCCACGGGAAGAGGCGCCAGGAACTCCCTTTCCTTCCCACGGGGAACAATGGCGAGCCCGTCGGGCTTGCGAAGGTCGGAGGCGATTTTCGCGACGAATTTGCTTGCGGCCACTCCGGCGGAAACGGTCAGCCCCGTTTCTTTCCTTACCGCGGCCTTGATCTTCTTCGCGATCGCCTCCGGCGACCCGAACAGGCGGGTGGAAGCCGTCACGTCCAGGAAAGCTTCGTCGATGGAGAGTGCTTCGATCAATGGAGTAAAGCGGTGGAAGATTTCGAAGACACGATCGGACGCTTCCCGGTACCGTTCCATGCGCAGGGGCAGGAAGATTCCATGCGGGCAAAGGCGCTTCGCAGCGGCCGTGGGTTGGGCGGAGTGGACGCCGAACTTCCTGGCCTCGTAAGAGGCGGCGCAGACGACTCCCCTCCGCTCGCTCCCCCCCACGATCACCGCTTTCCCTTTGAGAGCCGGGTTGTCCAGCATTTCGACGGATGCGAAAAAGGCATCCATGTCCAGGTGGAGGATGTCTCTTGGGGGGCGACCGATCACATTCCGGTTCCCGCCTTGTAGGAACTTCTCACCAGCGGCCCGGACGCGACCCGCTGAAACCCCAGTCTGCGGGCATCGTCCGCAAGCATCGAAAACGCCTCTACGGTCAGATATTCCCTGACGGGAAGATGATTCCGGGAGGGGGGGAGGTACTGGCCCAGCGTGACGGACCGGACCCCGGCGGCGTAGAGGTCCTCCAGCACGGAAACCACCTCCTCGCGGCTCTCCCCGAAGCCGACCATGAGCCCCGATTTGAGCTCGAGCCGGGGCGCAAGGGCATGCGCGTGCCCGAGGAGTTCCAGGGAACGGAGATAAACCGCCCCCGGCCGCACCTCGGGGTAGAGCCGGGGGACGGTTTCCACGTTGTGCGCAAGGACGTGCGGATAGGCGCCAACCACCCGCCGCAGAGCCTCCCGGTCCCCCTTGAAGTCGGGCACGAGGAGTTCGACGGTTGCCGACGGAGCCCGCTTCCGGATCTCCTTTACCACGGCGACGAACTGGAACGCGCCCCCATCTTCCAGGTCATCGCGCGTCACCGATGTGACGACGATGTGTTTCCAGCCCAGCTCGGCCGCCGCCCAGGCAACACGGGCCGGCTCGTGCGGATCCGGGAGGAGAGGGGTTCCCGTTGCGACGCTGCAGAACGCACAGCCGCGGGTGCACGTTTCGCCGAGGATGAGAACGGTCGCGGTCCCTTCCCCCCAGCACTCGCCCATGTTGGGGCACCGCGCGTCGCGGCATACCGTGCGCAGGCCGTACCGGCGCAGCACCTCTGCAACCCTCTCCACCTTTTCCCCGGAGGGGGGGCGCACCTTGAGCCAGGGCGGCCGGACCAATGGCGTCGGCGGCTTCATGAAAACCCCCGCAGATGGTTCCCGCAGGCGAGCGTAACGGCGTCGCAAACCGCCTCCATCGGGACCTTCCTGCCGGTGGCTTCCGCGATGGAAGTCGCCTCGCGGCCTTTCAGTCCGCACAGGTGAATGCGCCGGAAATACGACAGATCGGTGTCCACGTTCAGGGCGAAGCCGTGATACGTGACCCACCGCCGCACGCCGATCCCGATCGAGGCGATCTTTTTCCCCATCGTCCACACGCCGGTAAGCCCCTCGATGCGCGCGCCGGAGACGCCGAATTGCGAAAGCGCCTCGATGAGGGCGGCCTCGATGCTGCGGACGAACCGGTGGACGTCGGGCCGGGAAAGCAGCACGATGGGATAGCCGACCAGCTGCCCGGGCCCGTGGTAGGTGATGTCGCCGCCTCGCGAAATCCTCGCCAAGGGGATCCCTTCCCGCGCCAGCAGATCGGGAGGGACGAGCAGGTTGGCGTCGTCGCCGATCCGGCCGATCGTGTAGACGTGCGGGTGAGTCAGCAGGAGAAGGATGTCGGGAATCTCCCCGGCCGCTCGCCGCCCGATGCATTGCATCTGGAGCTCCAGCGCCTGCCGGTACTCCACCTGCCCGAGCCAGTTCGCCTCCATCGGACGCCGTCCCCTACAGGGAAAAACCCCCCGTTTCCAGGATCTCCCGCACGCGGAAAAGGAATTCGTTCCCTGTCACTCCATCGACGATCCGGTGGTCGTATCCCAGGCACAGGTACATCATCGGCCGGACGACGATCGCATCCTCCCCTCCCGCATCGACGACAACGGCCCTCTTGACCACCTGCCCCATCCGGAGGATTCCCACCTGAGGCTGGTTGAGGATCGGCGTCCCGAAGAGGTTCCCCTTCGGCCCGGGGTTGGTAACGGTAAACGTCCCGCCGGCCATTTCGTCGGGGAGGATCCGGTGAGCCTTCGCCCGGGCGGAAAAATCTTCCACCGCTTTTGACAGATCCCCGATCGACTTCCGGTCCGCGTCCCGGATGACCGGTACGATGAGCCCGCGGTCCGTCTCGACTGCGATCCCCATGTGGATCGCTTTTTTAAGGACCGTGCTCTCCCCCGCCACGGAGGCGTTCAGGTAAGGAAATTCGCGCAGGGCCGTAACAGACGCCCAGATGACGAACGGAAGATAGGTGAGGGAAACGCCCATTCCCTTCGCCTTGGCGCGGAAAGCAACCACCTTGTGCATGTCCACCTCCGCAAAGGTGTGGACGTGCGGGGAGGTGCGCTTGCTCATCACCATGTGTTCGGCGATCCGCTTCCGGATCGGAGTGAAGGGGACGACCTGGTCCCCTTCCGGCTCCGCAGGTGCGGGAGGCGGAGGCGGGGCCAAGGGGGGGGCGGGCGGCGCGGCGGCCCCGCCCCTCGCGAGATAATCCTCCACGTCCTTCTTCGTGACCCGGCCGTCGATTCCCGTCCCGGGAATCATGGACAGGTCGAGCCCGTGCTCGGCGGCCATCCGGGCGACCACCGGCGAGATCCTCACCTTCGGCCCTTCCGCGGGCGGAGGCGCGGGTGGTGCCTTGGACGGTTCGACCCGAGGAGGAGACGGCAGCGGCGGTTCCGAGCGGCGGGCCATCGCCCCGGGGAACCCCTCGGTTTCCTCGTCCCACGGAGCTTTCGGGGGAGGGACATCGGCGGGCTTGGCCTCCCCCTTCTCCGTCTCGATCCGGGCGATCACCGCGAGGATCGGGATCGTCTCTCCCTCCTTCGCCAGGATCTCTACGACCACGCCGGCGGCCGGGGAGGGGATCTCGGCATCCACCTTGTCGGTGGAAATTTCGACCAGCGGCTGGTCCTTGGCCACGGAGTCGCCCGCCTTGACCAGCCACTTGGCCACCACCCCCTCGACCACGCTTTCCCCCAGCTGGGGCATGACGACGTCGACGTGCATCTGCCTTACCCCTTTCCCCTTGTTGCCGACACCCCGGTTCAGCGGCCGGGAGGGATGGACTCCGCACCCGGTCCGCTGCAACCGGGAATTCGATCAGTAGGCCGCAAGATTTCGAATCGCTTCTGTGATCTTCTCCTGGTTCGGGAGGATGTAATCCTCCATCGTCGCGGCGAAGGCGTTGTGGGTGTCCTTCGAGGCCACCCGCACGACCGGCCCGTCCAGGGACTCGAACAGCTCCTCCGCGATGCGGGCGGCGACCTCCCCCCCGATGCCGCCGGTGCGCCTCGCCTCGTGGACGATCAGGACCTTGCCCGTCTTGGCCACCGACGCCCGGATCGTCTTCCAGTCCAGCGGCAGGATCGTCCGCAGGTCGATCACCTCGATGTCGATCTCCCCCGCCATGTCCTTCGCGGCCTTCATCACCGCGTGCACCGGGGATCCGTAGGTGATGACGGAGAGGTCCCTCCCCTCCTTGCGCAGCACCGCCTTCCCGATGGGGACGAGGTATTCCGTGTCCGGAATGTCCTCCTTGATCCGGCGGTAGAGGAACTTGTGCTCCAGGTAGATCACGGGGTCGTCGTCCCGGATGGCGCTTTTGAGAAGTCCCTTGGCGTCGTACGCCGTCGCCGGTGCCACGACCTTCAAGCCCGGGACGTGGAAGAACCACGCCTCCGGGTTCTGGGAGTGGTAGATACCCCCGTGGACGCCCGCCCCGCACGGCCCCCGAATGACGATCGGGCAGGAGGCCTGCCCCCCGTGCCGGTACCGGAGCGTCGCCGCCATGTTGACGATCTGGTCGAACCCGCACGAGATGAAGTCGATGAACTGCATCTCCAGGATCGGGCGCATCCCATGGATGGCAAGGCCCACCCCCGCGCCGACGATGAGCGACTCGGCGATCGGGGTGTCCACAACGCGCTCAGAGCCGAATTTCGCGAGCAGCCCCTCGGTCGCCTTGAAGGCCCCTCCGAGGACGCCGACATCCTCCCCGAGGAGCAGCACATTCCCGTCGCGCGCCATCTCCTCGTGCATCGCCTGGTTGATCGCCTGGATGTAGGTGACCTGCATTTACTCCTCCGTGATCGGCGTGGCGTAGAGGTCTTCCATCGCCTCCAGGCCTTCCGGCAGGGGGCTCGCCTCCGCGAACGCCAACGCGTCCTCGACGATCTTCTTCACCCGCTGCTCCGTCTCCGTCTGGATGGCGGCACGGTCGTACTTCCGCTTCTCCAGGTAGACCTCCCACCGCTCGATCGGATCGCGGCTCTCCCAGGTGATCAGTTCCTCATCGCTGCGGTAGGTGGCGCGGTCGTGCTCGGAATGGCCATGGTACCGGTACGTCTTGCATTCGAGGTACGTCGGCCCCTCTCCGCTTCGCGCCCGGTCGATCGCTTTTTTCGCGGCCTTCATCACCGAGTGGAGGTCGTTCCCCGAGCAGACGTCCCCCTTGAATCCGTATCCCGGGCCCCGGTCGGCCACGTCCTCCACTGCGAACTGCAGCTCGTTGGGGGTGGAATAGGCGTAGAAATTGTTCTCGCAGACGAAGACGACGGGCAGCTTGTAGATCCCGGCGAAATTCATCGCCTCGTGAACGTCCCCCCGGGAGCTCGCCCCCTCGCCGAAGAAGGCGACCGCCACGCGGTCCTCCTTTTTGATCTTGAACTTGTAGGCGGTGCCGACCGCCACCGGGAGGGTGGAGCCCAGCATCGAGGTCGCCCCGAAGATGCAGTGCGAGAAGTCCCCGCCATGGAGGAAGGAGTCCTTCCCCTTGGAGAACCCGTCCTTTTTCCCCAGGATCTGCGCCATCAGGCGCCGGGGGTCGGCCCCCTTCACGAGGAACGCCCCGAGATCGCGGTGCAGGGGGAAGATCCAGTCGTCGGCCTTAAGCTCGTGGCAGACCCCCACGACAACGGCCTCCTGCCCTTTCCCGGAGTAGACGCCCCCCTGAATCTTTCCCTGCTTGTCCAGCGCGGAAATCCGGTCCTCGAACTCCCGGATGAGGCGAAGCCAGAAATAGAGTTCCCGCTCCTTCTGCTCGGTCATACCTCCTCCGCCGCGTTAAATGTCGATCGCCTCGCCGCCCAGCATCAGCGCCGCTTCCCGGATCGCCTCCGGCAGGGTCGGGTGGGGGTGGACGGTTTTACCGATTTCGTGGAACGTCGCCTCGAGCGTGCGCGCGAGCGACAGCTCGGAGATCAGGTCCGGCGCCCCGTGCCCGATGATGTGACAGCCGATCACCTCGCCGTACCGCTCGTCCGCCACCATCTTGACGAACCCCTCCGTGTGGCCCGAAGCCACGGCGCGACCGAGCGCCGTGAAGGGGAACTTCGATACCTTCACGGGAATCCCGCGCTTGCGCGCCTCCTCCTCGGAGAGCCCGATCGTGGCGACCTCGGGCTGGCAATAGATGCACGCCGGGATCTTGTCGGGGTCCGGCCGATGGGTCTCGATCCCGGACATCATCTCCACCGCCGCCACCCCTTCCGCGGACGCCTCGTGGGCCAGGAGCATCCCTCCGATGACGTCGCCGATCGCATGGATCGTCGGACAGGCGGTCCGGAACCTATGGTCCACCCGGATGAACCCCCGCTCGAGCTGCACGCCGCACGCCTCCAGGCCCAGCCCCTCCGTAAGAGGCTTTCGACCTACCGCGACCAGGATCTTCTCTGCGGAAATCGTCTCTTCCTTCCCCCCCGAGGACACCGTGAGCGTCCCTTGGACCTTGTCGAGCGCTTTTGCGGTGGCAGAGGTGAGAACGCGGATCCCCCGTTTGCGGAACGACTTTGCAAGTTCCTCGGCCACTTCCCGGTCGACGCGGGGGAGGAGCTGGTCCATCATTTCGATGACGGTCACCTCGGCCCCGAAGATGCGGTAGACGTAGGCAAACTCCACACCCACCGCACCGCCGCCTAACACCGCGACCGAGCGGGGGAGCGTCTCCTGGGCCAACGCGTCGTCGCTGGTGATGACGGCCTCGCCGTCCGGTTCGATCCCCGGCAGCCCCCGCACCGCCGTGCCCGTGGCCACCAGGATGTTGTCGGCCTCGAGCTCTTCATCGCCCGCTCGAACCGTCCGGGGAGAAGTGATCGTTGCGCTCCCCGCGATCAGTTCGATGCCGTTTTTCTTGAACAGGTAGCCGACGCCGCGCGACATCCGCTCGGCGACCTTCCGGCTGCGGCGGATGACCTCCCCGTAGTCGACGGACAACCCCTGGCAAGCGATGCCGTACGCCGCCGAGTTCTTCATCTCCTCGTAGAGGTCGGCGCACTTGAGGATCGACTTGGAAGGAATGCATCCCCAGTTGACGCAGACCCCCCCGGGACGGTCCCGCTCCACGACGGCCACCCGCATCCCGAGTTGCGCCCCCCGGATCGCCGCGACATAACCGCCGGGTCCCGCTCCGATCACCACCAGGTCGAAAGGTTTCATGGGGTCCTCATTCCGTGCCCAGCGCTTCGATCTGAAGGATGACGTCGTTCATGAACCGCGTGGCCGTCCCACCGTCGATCAGCCGGTGGTCGAAGGACAGGCTCAGGTACATCATGTCCCTCTCGACGATTTCGCCTCCTCGCACCACCGGCCGCCGGACGATCTTGTGCAGGCCGAGGATGGCCGCCTCCGGGGGATGGATCACCGGGTAGCTGAAGAGCCCGCCGATCGACCCGATGCTGGTGACGGTGAAGGTGCCGCCGGAAAGGTCGAAAATCGAAAGCTTCCCCGTGCGGGCCCCTTCCGACAGATGCTCGATTTCGCGGGCGAGTTCCACAATCGTCTTCTCGCCGGCATCCCGGATGACGGGGACGACCAGCCCGTCCTCGGCGTCCACGGCCATCCCAATGTTGAAATATCTTTTCAGGACGATTTCCCCCCTCTCCTCGTCGAGGGAGGCGTTCATCGCGGGGTGGACGCGCAAGGCGGTCACGACCGCCTGGATGAGGAACGGCAGGATCGTGATTTTCACCCCTTCGCGCTGCCCGATTTCCCGCAGGGACTCGCGCATCGCCAAAAGATTCGTGGTGTCGGCTTCATCGACCAGGAGCGCGTGGGGGATGGTGGACTTGGAGAGGACCATCTTCTTCGCCGCCATCCTGCGCTTGCCGCGGAAGGGGACTCGCTCCTCCAGCGGTTTTGCCCCCGCGGCGGGAACGGCGGCTGCGGCGGCCGTGCCGACATCCTCCTCGGTCACCCTCCCGCCGGGACCGGTGCCCGTGACCTTCGACAGGTCCACTCCGAGGTCTTTCGCGAGCTTCCGGACGACGGGGGTGGCCAGCAGCGCGCCTGCGGGTGCGCGGGACGGAGTCGCAGGCGATGTGGGGATGGCGCCGGCAGCCTCGATGAGGGCGATGACCTCCCCCACCTTCACGATCTGGCCGGGCTTCGCCAGGATCCTCGCGAGCACACCGTTGAGGGGGGAGGGGATTTCGATGTTCGCCTTGTCCGTCAGAACCTCGACCAGGAGGTCGTCCTCCTTGACCGATGCGCCTTCGGCCACCAGCCAGCGGACGATCTCCCCCTCGGCAACCCCTTCCCCGATGTCGGGCAGCCGAAGCTCAAAGGCCATTCCGGTCGCTATCCTCCTGGAGGGATCGGCAGCTATTCATAATAGCCCTACGGCTTGATCATCACCATCTTGATGTTCGTCATCTCCTCGACGGCGAACCGGACCCCTTCCCGGCCCAGGCCGCTCATCTTGTTGCCGCCGTACGGCATGTGGTCGACCCGGAAGATCGACGTGTCGTTGATCATCACTCCGCCGACGTTGATCCGCTCCACCGCGTACAGCGCCTTCCGCAGGTCGTTCGTGTAGACCCCCGCCTGGAGCCCGTAGGGGGAATCCTCCACCATCCGTACCGCGTCCTCGAACTTTTCGTATTCGTAAAGGGAAACCAGCGGGGCGAACGCCTCCTGACACATCACCTTCATCTCGGCGCGGACGTTGGTCAGGATGGCCGGGTACAGGACCCTCCCTTCGCGCTTCCCTCCGATCAGGAGCTTCGCCCCTTCCGCGATCGCCTCCTTGATCCAGGCCTCCGCGCGCTTCGCCTCGGCCTCTTCGATCATCGGGCCGACGTCGCAATCCTTCTCCAGGGGATTGCAGACCTTCAGCTTCGAGGTGGCGTCGACGAATCGCATCGTGAATTCCTTCGCTATCGATCGATGGACATAGAGCCGCTGCAGGGAGATGCACACCTGGCCGGAATTGGCGAAGGCGCTGACCACGCAGCGCGGCACCGCCGCATCGAGATCGGCGTCGGGCTCGATGATCGTGCCGGAGTTGTTTCCGAGCTCCATCGTCACTTTTTTAAGGCCTGCCTTCCGAATGATCGCCTCCCCGACCGGAGGGCTCCCGGTAAAGGAGATCTTGGCGACCCGCGGGTCGGTGGTGATCCAGTCCCCGACGGTGCCGCCGGAGCCGACGATGACGTTGAACACCCCTGCGGGCACCCCCGCCTCCTCGAGGATCTCCGCGAGGCGGATCGCGGTCAGGGGGGTTGTAGACGCGGGTTTCAGGACCAAGGTGTTCCCCGCCGCCAGCCCCGGGCCGACCTTGTGTGCGACGAGGTTCAAGGGAAAGTTGAACGGCGTGATGGCAGCCACGACCCCCACCGGGCAGCGCAGGTAGAACCCCATCCGCCCCTCCCCCGCGGTGCTGGCGTCCATCGGCACGGTCTCCCCGTGGATCCGCTTGGCCTCCTCGGCGGAGAACTGGTACGTTTCCACGGCCCGCGAAACCTCGCCCACCGAGTATTTCCAGGCCTTTCCCGCCTCCCGGCAGATGATCGCCGCGATCTCCTCCTGGTGCTTCGCCAGCAGGTTGCTCGCCTTTTCGAGGATCCGGAAACGCCGGTGGGCGGGTGTCCGCGACCAGTCGGGAAAGGCGGCGTGGGCGGCGCCGATGGCGCGGTCCACCGTCTCCCGGGAGGCCGCCGGGACGATCCCGATCGTCTCCCCCGTGTACTTGTCGATCACCGGCATGGTCTCCTTGTCGCCCACCCATTTCCCCCCGACGAACAGCCGGTACGGCCTTGCCGTCACTTTTTTCGCCATGGTTTCCTCCTTGGCTCCGGATTGCGATTTCCCTGTTTTCGGTCAGAAATTTACCGTCGCGCGGATCGCCCCGATCACGCGCAGGGCATCGGGGAGGTAGAGCTTTTCCAGCGAATACGGGAACGGCGTGTCGAATCCGGTCACCCTGGCGACCGGGGCTTTCAGGTGAAGGAACGCTTTCTCCTGGATCAGGGCGGCAAGCTCCGCACCGAAACCGCACGTCCGTGGCGCCTCGTGGAGGACGACCGCCCGGCCCGTCATCTCCACCGACTGGACGACCGCCTCGACGTCCAGGGGCCAAAGGGTCCGAAGGTCGATCACCTCCACGTGGATCCCCTCCTCCTCGGCCATCGCCGCGGCCTCCTCTGCTACGTGCACGGTTGCGCCATAGGTGATCAGCGAAACGTCCTCCCCTTCTCTCACTACGCGCGCCTTGCCCAGGGGAACGGTGTAGTCCCCTTCCGGCACTTCCCCCTTTGCGGTCCGGTAGAGCGCCTTCGGCTCCAGGAAGATCACCGGGTCAGGGTCGCGCATCGCTGCGGCGAGCAGCCCCTTGCCGTCCGCAGGCGTCGATGGCATGACCACTTTAAGCCCCGCGGTGTGGATGAAGTAGGCCTCCGGGCTCTGCGAATGGTAGTGCCCCCCCTTGATCCCTCCCCCCGAGGGGGTCCGGATAACGACCGGGGCGGTAAACTGGCCCGCAGACCGGTACCGGAACTTCGCCAGCTCCGACACGATCTGGTCGAAAGCGGGGTAGATGAAATCGACGAACTGGATCTCGGCGACGGGGCGCAGGCCGGAAAGCGACATCCCGATCGCCATTCCGACGATTCCCGCCTCCGCCAGCGGGGTGTCGATCACTCGGTCCGATCCGAACCGCGCCCATAGCCCTTCGGTCGCCCGGAAGACGCCCCCGTTCTTCCCGATGTCCTCTCCCAGAAGGACGACACGGGGGTCGCGTTCCATCTCGAGGGCCAGCGCGTCGTGGATCGCCTGGACCAGCGTCATCGTCGCCACGGGATCACCCCTTCACCGGTATCCGGATCCACTCCTGCTGCTCCTTGAGGTGCCACGGCATCTCCGCGTAGACGTCCTCGACCAGGCTCTCCGGGGGCACCGGGGGGGCCGCCTCGCACGCCGCAACCGCCCGCTGCACCTCCTCGCGGGCCTCCTCCGCGACCGCGGCTTCGGCCTGGTCGGTGAGCACCCCTTCCTTCTTGAGATAGGCGGCGAACCGGCGGATGGGGTCTTTCCGTCGCCACGCCTCGACCTCTTCCTCGGACCGGTAATGCGTCGGATCGTCGGAGGTGGAGTGGGCGCCCATCCGGTAGGTCAGCGCCTCGACCAGGGTCGGCCCCTCCCCCGCTCTCGCCCGCTCCAGGGCATCGCGGGTCACCCGGACGACCGCCAGGATGTCGTTGCCGTCCACCCGGACGCCCTGAAACCCGTATGCCGCAGCCTTGACCGCGATCGACCCGGCCGCGGTCTGCTTCGCGAAAGGAAGCGAGATGGCGTACTGGTTGTTGCTGCAGAAGAAGACGTTCGGGGTCTTGAAGACCCCGGCAAAGTTCATCGCGACGTGGAACTCCCCCGTGGAGCTGCCGCCGTCACCGAAGTACGCGATGACCGCCGACTTCTCCCCGCCCAGCTTGGCGGCGTAGGCGACCCCCACCGCCTGGGGGAGCTGGGTGGCCACAGGGGAGGACACAGAGACCACGCGCGCCGAGCGGTCGCACCAGTGGTTGGGCATCTGCCTGCCCTTCGTGGCGTCCGCGGAGTTGCCGAAGAGCTGTCCGACGAGGGAGGAAAGGGGGTATCCGTGCATGAGGGCCGCCCCATGCTCCCGATAGGAGGGGAACATCCAGTCGCCCTTCCGCAGGGCGAACCCGGATCCGATCTCCGCCGCCTCCTGCCCGGCGGCGCCGATGTAGAAGCCGATTCGCCCCGCCCGCTGGAGATGCTGCGCCTTCTCGTCCAGCGCCCTTAAGAAAACCATTTTATTGAAAAGAAAAAGGAGGGTATCCCCGTCGAATCCGGGGTCCAGGTCCGGGTCGACGGACCCGTCGTCGCGAAGCGCCACCAACAACGGCAGTTCCATGCCGGCCTCCGTGCCTGGGATCGTCCGCGCCTCTTCTTATCCGATGAATCTTCCCGCGGGAGGATTCACCCGTCCTCTTTCTCCTCGGTCACCTTCCTGCGGCAGGCTGCCTTGCTCGCCGACTTTTTCGGGTCCGGGATCACCCGACCCGGCTTCGGCATGATTCCCCGCTCCTTGACCTTGGGAAGGGGAATGACGATCTTCTTTTTCGCCTTCGACATCCCTTGCGGCTCACTTCCCCCGGATCACGCCCTTTGCCCGGAGATCCCCGATCTGCGCCGCCGTGTACCCGATCCCCGTTAGGATTTCCTCGTCGTGCTCCCCCAGGAGGGGAGAACGGCGGGGGGTCGCCTCCCCTCCCCCGGCGGCTTTGATCGGCATCCCCAGCTGCCGCTCCTTTCCCCCCAGGGGCGATTCCACCTCGATCACCATCCGCCGCGCCTGCGCGTTGGGATGCGCAAGCGCTTCAGGGAGGGAGAGAACGGGGGAGAGGCAGACGTCGTGTTCCCGGAAGAACCGGACCCACTCATCCCGGCCCTTCGCCGCGAAGAGCTTTCCCAGTTCGGCCCGCGCGCGATCCGCCTCCTCGCCGTCGGCGTACTGGCAGCTTAGCAGGTCCTCCCGGCCCAGCGCCCGGATCATTCTCTCCCAGAACCAGGCCTCCAGGGGGCCGATACTCACGTACCGTCCATCGGCGCACCGGTAGGTTTCATAGCAGGGGAATTTTCCCGTGAGGGGCATCGTCCCGCGCTCCGGCGAAATCCCGTCCGAAAAATAGGCCGCGGCGTGGATCGAGAGCATGGCCATCGCCCCGTCGGTCATCGAGAGGTCCAGCCACTTCCCATTCCCCGAAGACTGCCGTGCGAGGAGCGCCATCAGGATTCCCGACAGCGCCATCATGGCCCCCCCGAAGAGGTCGCCGATCTGGACCGGCGGAAGCACGGGGGGAGAACCCTTGCGGCCGGAAAGTCCCAGGACTCCCGCATGGGAGATGTAATTGATGTCGTGGCCGGCGATTTCGCGCATCGGGCCGGTCTGCCCGTAACCGGAGATCGAGCAGTACACCAGGCGGGGATTTTCCGCCGAGAGGATCGAGTAGTTCACGCCGAGCCGCGCGGTGACGCCGGGCCGGAACCCTTCCACGACGACGTCGGCGCCGGAGGCCAATCGCAGGAAGGCCTCCCGCCCTTCCCCCGACTTGAGGTCGAGCGTGAGGCTGCGCTTCCCCCGGTTCAGGTACCGGTCGGCCGGGGAGATCCCCGGCTCCTCCGCCGAGAAGGGGTTCCGGACGCGAGGGTTGGGCTCGTCCACCTTGATCACGTCCGCCCCGTGGTCGGCCATCATCATCGTGCAGAAGGGCCCTGGAAGCTGCAGCGACAGGTCCAGCACGCGGATCCCGGAAAGCATCAACATCCCTTGCACCTCCCCGCCGGCGAATCTTGTGCTATCGTATTCAACGTATGGAAAAGGGGTCCCCGATCTCCCCGGAGCGTGCGGTCTTCCTGTCCGACGCCCACCTGAACCAAGACGACATCCATTCCCGCAATTTCGTCGCCCTCGCCGAAAAAGCCGCTGCCGAAAACGTTGCCCTGTTCCTGTTGGGCGACGTGTTCGACCTGTGGTTCGGCAGTCCCGACCTCACCTTCGGGTTCCAGAAGCCGGTCATCTCGCGCCTGCGGGAACTGCGCCGCGGAGGACTACGTTTATATTATGTGGAGGGGAACCGGGATTTCTATCTGAAAAAGTACCACGAAGGACAAACGTTCGACTCGGTGGCCGAGGTGGAAATGAGAGCGGCCGTCGGAGGGAAGAGGCTCTACCTTTCCCACGGGGACACGGTCAACCGCGCCGACATCGCCTATCGGTTCTGGAAGGCCATCTCGAAGAACCGCCTCGCCTTCGGAGCCGTCTCCGCGCTTCCCTCCTCGGTCGTCCTTCCGCTCGCCGACCGGTTGGAGAGGAAGCTCAAGCGGACCAACCACCGCTTCCGTGGATCGTTCCCGGAAAAGGATTGCCGCGAGTTCGCGTTGCGGCAGTTCACGGCAGGCGTGGATTTCGTAATCCTCGGCCATTTCCATTCGGAGCGTCTCCTGCGATTCGCTCAAGGAGAGGCGGGAAAGGTGCTCGCTGTGCTGCCCTCGTGGCGGGAGGAGTGGCGGCACTTCTTCCTGACGGCGGAGGGCGAGTACGGCTTCCGGACCTATCATCCGTCGGAGAGGCTTCTGCCGTAGTCGCTATTTCCCGCCGATCGTCTTCCCGATCAGGCGTTCCTGAAAACTTTTGTCTGGGGACGTTCTTAAACTTTTTAATCCCTGGGCAAGGGGACATTAAAAAGTTTAAGAACGTCCCCGAACTTCAGACAAAAGTTTTCAGGAACGGCCCTGGATCGTTTTTCCCATCAGGGCCGCGAAGAGAATCCCTGCGGCGGCTTCGACGAGCCCGAAGAGGACGGAGATCCGGTCCAGCCCCAGGCCCACCGGCATCATGGCACCGACCAGCATGCCCGCCAGCCCGACGTTGGCCAGCCAGAACTGGACTTCCGCCCAGCCGATGGAGGCGACCCGGGGCAGACCGAAGAACATCGTGGGGATCAGCTTGAACCCGATGCCGTAGATCAGGAAGAGGACGAACCCGATGAGCAGCATGTGGGTGTGGACGAACTGGAAGTTGTCGTTGCCGAAGGCGAGCATCCCCGCGCCCAGGAGCAGGCCCAGGGCAAGGTAGAAAAAGGCCACCCGGATGTACCGGCGGCAGAGGCGGTGCAGCCGATCCTGCGTGGCGCGGTCCTGGACGGAGGGGTCCACCCTGTCCTTCCGTTCGATCATGTCGTCCCTTCGCCCACGGAATAAGACCCGGGGGGGAGAGAGGCGTCCACCTCGAAGACGACGCGGGCCCCGCACATTTTCTCCAGGGAGGTGACCTCCTCGCGCTTCTGGTTCAGCAGCGCCTCCAGGAGCTGCGGCGACACGCGGACCGCCAGGTCTTTCGCAGGGTCGCGCGACAGCTCGCTGTGGACCCGCCGCAGGAAACGCACCATCACGGCGTCCGGCGTGGGATGGGAGCCCGTGCCGAAGCACACGTCGCATCCCTTCATCACGACGTCGTAGAAGGAGATCCCCATCCGCTGCCGGCTGATCCCCACCAGACCGAATTTCCCCATGTTGGAGACGTCGCTTTTCGCCTTGTCCTTTTTCAGGGTGTCCTTGAGGGTCTTCTCGACGTCCTTGATATGGTTCCGGTTCTCCATGTCGATGAAATCGACGACAATCAAGCCTCCCATATCGCGGATCCGGAGCTGCCGCGCCACCTCCGATGCCGCTTCCTTGTTGGTCCGGTAGGCCGTGTCCTCGATGTCCCGGTCCTTGGCCGACCGGCCGGAGTTGACGTCGATCGACCACAGCGCCTCGGTCCTGTCGATCACGATGTGCCCGCCGGAGGGAAGCGCCACCTTGCGGGCGCAGGCCCTCTCCAGCTGCTCCTCGAGGTTGAACTTGAAGAACAGGGGCCGTTTCTGCCGGACCAGCCTGAGCTTCTGCATCTGCTTCGGATAGTAGACGTCGAAAAACGCCTGCGCCTTGCGGTACGAGTCGGCCGAGTTCATCAGGACTTCCGAGACGTCGGACGAGTACCTGTCCCGCAGCGTCCGGATGACGATGTCCTGCTCCTCGTAGAGAAGCGCCGGCGCCTTCTGCGTGCGCGCCCCCTCCACCGTCCGGTCCCACAGCTTGAGCAGGTTCTCGAGGTCCGCCTTGAGATCTTTCAGGGGCTGCCCCGCCCCCACCGTCCGGACGATGAACCCCAGGTGATCCGGGTAGGTCAGCTTCTCCATGTTCTTCCGGATCCGCTCCCGCTCCTTCTCGTTCGAGATCTTCTTCGAGATCCCGTACCGTTTCATCCCCAGCATCATCACGAGGTACCGCCCCGCGATGCTGATGTACGAGGTGAGGGCGGCCCCTTTGATGGAGGACTCCTCCTTGGTCACCTGGACAAGGATCTCCACCCCGGGCCGCAGGTGGGGGCGCTTGTCCCCCTCGTTCCACGTCCCGAGGTTCTCCATCAGCGCGCCGCCGCAGTATTCGTTCAGAGGGAGGAAGCCGTGCCGCCCGCCTCCGAACTCGACGAAGGCCGCCTCGATCGCATGGGCGACGTTGACCACTTTGCCCTTGTAGATGTTCCCCTTGAACTGCTTCCTGCGCTGGTTCTCCACCTCGAAGTAGTCGAGATTTCCGTCGCTGACGAATGCCACCCGGATCTCTTCCGGGTGGATCCCGTCGATCAGCATCACCTTCCGCGGCCCCTTGCCGGCGGTTTCGGCGGAGGCTTCCTCCCCGTACTCCTCCTCGTCCTGCCGCGCCTCGATCTCCTCGACGGCCTCTCGCGCCGCGACGGGCTCCTCGGAGGAGGTCCCTTCCGCCCCGCCGTTGAACTCTCCCTGTGCGGGAGCACCTTCGGGAACGGGTTCCCCTTCGGGCGTCTGCGGCAATCCTTTCCCGCGATGCCGTCCCCGGCGGCGACTGCGCCGCCTTCCCTTCTTCGGCTCGCCTCCGGGTTCCCCCGCCTGCGCCCCTTTCGTGTCTTGCGGATCCGCCGCGGTTTCCTCCCACCCCTCCGTTGGAAAACCCTCCGGGATCGCCGGGGTCGCACCGTATTCCTGCGGCGTTTCCTCCCCCGCGCCGGTCGCCCCCTCGGAGGAAGAACCCCCAAACGGCTGCGTCGCTTGCTCTCCCTGCGGCTGGTCCGGGGGGCTTGCCTGCGCTCCCTTGCTTCCCCGCCGGCGCGACCGGCGGCGGCGCCCCTTCGGCGCAGCGGTTGCGCCCTCGACCGTTTTTGCGACTTCCTGGATTTCCGGCCGCGTCAGCGCCTCCTGCGATTCCTCCGGCGCTTGGACCTTGTCCCCTCCTGGAAGTACGTCTTCTCCCTCAACAGACGCCCCGCTCGAGGATTCCCCCTCGCCGGGAAACTGGCCGGACTGAGGCGAAGCGGGAGGCGCGGATTCCGCTGCCTCTCCATCCTTGCGCCGGGGGCGTCGCCTCCAGTACCTGCGCTTTCCTTTCTTTTCCGTCATCGATTTCCTCCTGAAATTTTCGGCTCCAGGAACCTCGGCAGGATCCCCGGAAGTTCGCACACGTCGCTCACCACGGCATGGGCGGGAGATGCCTCTTCCCTGCCCCCCACCCAGACGGTGAACATGCCGAGCTCTCGGGCCGGAAGCAGGTTCTCGCGGACGTCCTCGCAGAACAGGGAGGCCTCCGCGCGGGCCCCGGTCGCCTGCAGGAGCTTGGCATACGGGTAGGGCGACGGCTTGGCGATGTACTCCATGAATTCGATCCCGTAGATTCCTTCCATCATGTCCGAAACGTCCAGGGCCTTGAGAACCCGGCGGGCATACGACTCCGAGCCGTTGGTGAATACCACGCTCCTCCCCGGGAGCCCGGAGAGCATGCTCCGGAGGTCGGGCCGCGGGGGGACGATCTCCGGGATCGGCACGTCATGGACGTATTCGAGATATTCTCCCGGCGGAACATCATGATAGTGCATGAGGCCGCGCAGGGTGGTCCCGAACTCCTGCAGGAAGTCCTTGCGGACACGCCGGGCGGCCTCCGGGTTCACGCCGAGCCTCTCCTGGACGTAGCGCTCGATTCGGGCGTCCACGATCCGCCAGAGGCTCACCTCCGGCGGATAAAGCGTGTTGTCGAGGTCGAAGATGAACAGCGGCTCCGCCGCCATCGCTACTCCCCTCCCACTGCGATCTCGGATACCGCCAGGGACGGCGAGCCTACGTTCCCGAACCACCGGAAGTCGGAGCCGACCTCCGTCACCTGCCGGAGAAGGGAAAGGACGTTCCCGGAGACGGCGAACCCGCGAACCGGTTCCTTCTCTTCGCCCCTCTCGAAACGGATCCCCGCCGCGCCGACGGAAAAATCCCCCGAGATCGGGTCGGCGGTGTGGATTCCCAGAAACTCCGTCAGCAGGATCCCAGACCCGGCCCGTCGCAGCATCTCTGCGGGCGTCTTGTCGCCGGGTGCGATGAGGAGGTTGGAGATCCCGACCGTCGGCGCTGTCTTGGATCCCGGGCGCCGGCAACTGGCGGTCGTCCCTGTCCCCAGCTTTCTCCCCCAGAAGGCGTCGGCCAGGTACCCTTTCAGCACTCCTTCCTCCACCAGGACGTTCCGGCGGCACGGAGACCCTTCGCCGTCGAATGCCTGCGAACCGCTCCCTTGCGCATCCAGGGGATCGTCGGAGATGTCCACCATCGGGGAAGCAATCGTCCGCCCCCTCTTTCCCGCAAGCATCGACTTCCCCTTTGCCACCTGGGAGGCGAGGAAGGAAGGGATCAGCACTTCGAGGAGATCGGCGGCGGCGCCGTTCTCCAGGACCGCGGCGTAGTGTCCGGTCGGCAGACGGCGGGCCCCGAGCATCCGGACCGCCCGCAGGCCGGCCTCCTTCGCCACCGTGTCCACCTCCAGGTCGGCGAACCGCCGGCCGAACCCGAACCCGTAGCCGATCTGCCCCTCATTCCCCTGTTCGGCCACCGACTCCACGGAAGCGAAGTAGTGCGACGCCCGCCAGCTGCCCCCGCGGCCGGCCGAATTCCAAAACCTCGCCTCGGTGACCGTCTCCTTGAGGGAAGCGGAGCGGACCCGCTTCATCCGCGGGTCGAAGGCCAGGGTCCTGCGCTCCAGGTCGGCGGCGAACCCCGCCTTTGCGGAATCCCCGACGCTCTCCCACGCAGGATCGTAGAGGGCGGGCTCCGGGAATTCGCCATCCGCATCGGGAAGGCCGTAGGCCGGATCGGGGTCCGAGGCATCGGCGCAGAAGAGCGCCGCCTCGACCATCCGGGCGATCTCGTCGCCGCTCTCGCGAAATCCGTAGGAAAATCCCATCCGGCCGTTGCGGAAGATGCGGACGCCGAGGGAGAGAGCATCGGCGATGGAAATGGAATCGATCCCCCCCCCCCGAGCGTCATACCGTCGTGCACGCTCCCTCACGAGGTACAGCTCGGCCTGTCCCCCGCCGCGCTGCGCGACTTCCCGCTCGACGAGGCCGAAAAGCTCCTCAGGCATGCCGCGTCCCGGAGAAATCGGCCACCAGCGCGACTTCGTCGCAATCGGGGAACTTGGAACACTTCAGGCAGTCGGACCAGATCTTGTGCGGAAGCTCCGATTTGTCCACCTGCTTGAACCCCAGCTTCTCGAAGAATACGGGCTTGTAGGTGAGGGCGAACACGCGCGTGATCCCCAGGACGATCGCCTCGGAGATACATGCCTCGACCAGCTGCGTGCCGATGCCGCGGCCCATCCGGTCGTCGCGCACCGCGAGCGATCGAACCTCGGCCAGATCCTCCCACATGAGGTGGACTGCCGCCGACCCGATCACCTCCTCTCCGTCCTCCTCGTACACGAAGTAGTCCCGGAGGTTCTCGTAGATCTCGCTGAGCGACCGCGGCAGCATGTCTCCCTTGCGGGCGTACTCGGCGATCAGCTTCTGGATCGCCTTGACGTCCCCCATCCTGGCCTTCCGGATCATCCGCCTGCAGCCCTCTCGATCAGCTCCCTGGCATGCGCGTGCGCCTCTCCGGTGACCTCCGACCCGGAGATCATGCGCGCCAGTTCCGTTATCCTATCCTGTTTCGCGAGCGGTTTCACGCTGGTGGTCACGGATCCCCTCCCGGAGACCTTGCTCACCAGGAGGTGGCAGTCCGCAAAGGCCGCCACCTGGGGAAGATGCGTCACGCAGACCACCTGCGCGGTCCCCGCTAGCTCTTTCAGGCGCGCACCCACCCTCTCCGCCACCCGCCCTCCGATCCCCGCGTCGATCTCGTCGAAGACGATCGTCCTTCCGCTCTGCCCGCGGGAGGAGGCGTTCCGCAGGGCCAGCATCACGCGCGAAAGCTCCCCGCCCGACGCCGTCTGCGACAGGGGACGCAGGTCCTGTCCCGGATTGGCGCTGAACAGGAGCTCCGCCTCGTCGAGCCCCGCCGCGGAAAGGGACGCGGCCGTGGGGCTCCGGGAGGCGATCTCGGCCCGGAACTTCGCGCCGGCAAGGGCCACGCGCGCCAGCTCCTTTTCCACGGAGGCGGCCATTTTCTTCGCCCCTCCCTGTCTCCCCCGGCTCAATGCCGAAGCGGCGGCGACGCACGACTCTTCCTCCGCCGCCAATGCGGCGTGCACCCTGCGCCCCTCCTCGAGGGTCGCGTCGAGGGCGCCCCGTTCCACCCGGAGGTCGTCCAGGTGGGCGATCAACTCCGGGACCTCCTTCGCGTACTTCCGTTTCAGGCGGCGGATCTCGGTCAGGCGCTCTTCGATGTGCTCGCGACGGTCGGCGTCAAGGGTCACCCTCCCCGCCCGGGAAACCAGCTCGCGCGCCAGGTCCGTAAGCTCGCTCTGGAGCCCACGGATACGCTCGCCCAGCTCCGCCAGGCGCGGATCGGCGGCGGCCGCCTCCCGCACCCTGGCGGCCGCAAACGAAACCGACGATGACGCGGAATGTTCCGCCGAGGACAGGGCCCCCTCTGCGTCCCGCAACGCCGCCTGGACCTTCGAGGCGTTCCGCAGGACGGAATGGGCCGCGGCCAGCTCCTCCTCCTCCCCCGGGACGAGGACGGCCCGTGCAAGCTCCGCGACCTGGAAATCCAGCGATTCGATCCGCCCTCGCGCGCTCTCTCCCCGTGCGCCGGCTTCCTCCGCCTGCCTCCGCAGCGCGGAAACGCGCCGGTACAGCCGGCGAACCTCCCTCGCCAAGGGAGCGGTCCCGGAGAACTCGTCGATCGAGGCCAGCGCCGCCGCCTTCGAGAGCAGGAAGGGGACGCTGTGCTGGCTCACCATCTCCACGAGCACGGGGGCGAGCTCCGTCAGCGCGGACTGTGCGACCGCACGACCGTTGAAGTAGGCGCGGCTTCTTCCGGCGGAGGGAATGACCCTGCGCAGCACGAGCTCCTCCTCCCACGGGAAGCCTGCTTCCTCCCAAGCCTCCTTCAGGTCCTCCCTGCGGGACAGGTCGAGCAGCGCGGAGACCTCCGCCTCCGGCTCGCCGCTTCGCACCGTCACCGGGTCCGCCTTCTCGCCCAGCGCAAGGCGGATCGCCTCCACGAGGATCGACTTGCCGGCTCCCGTCTCCCCGGTGACGATGTTCAGGCCCGGTGCGAAGGGGACGCGGACGTCTTCGAAGATGGCGAGGTTGCGGACGGACAGCTCGATCAGCATCGCGGGAACGGAATCACCGCTCTCCCCACTTGAGCTTGGTGCGCAGGACGGTGAAGTAGTCCTTGGAGGGGGAACGGAAGAACCGCAGGGGGGCCTCCGCCTTCTTCACCTCCACCACGTCCCTCTCGCGGAGCCCGAACCCCACCTGGCCGTCGAGCGTCAGGAACACGTCGGTCTCCCGGGAGCGCAGCTCCGCGCGGACCACCATGTCGTCCGGGATGACGAGCGGCCGGTTGGTGAGCGTGTGCGGGCAGATCGGGGTGATCAGTATCGTGCGCAGCATCGGGTAGACGATGGGGCCCTGCGCCGAGAGGGAGTACCCCGTCGATCCGGTGGGCGTCGAGATGATGAGGCCGTCGGCCTTGAAGGTGGACAGGTACATCTCTCCCGCAGTCGTCTCGATGTCGATGATCTTGGCGAGCGCCCCCTTGTTGATGACCACGTCATTCAGGACCGTGTAGTTGGCCACGCGCTCGCCCAACCGGTGGACGTGGGCGACCAGCAACATCCGCTCGTCGTAGTCGAAGTCGTAGTTGAAGATCTTTTCCAGGACGGGGTACAGCTCGTCCAGCGTGATCGCGGTGAGGAACCCCAGCGCCCCGAGGTTCACGCCCAGGATCGGCTTCCCGGAGGTCCCAACCACCCGCGCGGCGGAAAGGAGCGTGCCGTCCCCGCCGAGGACGATGAGGAAGTCGCATTTCTCTGGCAGCTTGGAGCGGACGACGGCGTCGCCGCGGGGGACGAGGGCAGCGGTCTCCCGGTCGAGGACCACCCGCCGACCGCGGGCGATGATCCATTCGCAAAGGTCGGAGACGATCTTTCCCGCCCGGGGGTCGGTGTGCTTGGCGATGATCCCGGCGCACTTCATCGGGGATTAGGATAATATATCGGAAGGAAAAGAGAAAGACCTGTAACTCCCACGCAAACCAACCCTTCAGTGCGAATGATTCACTTTCTCCGACCGTTTTCGGTGTCGCTTGAAAAGCGATTGCCGAATGATCCGGTTACGGGGATACTATAGCATCCCTGCGGATCGCCGGGATCCGTGGATTTTAGCGTGGGAGGAGCGACCACACAAGGCGGACCGGGGCCCTTTTCCTGCAAGGGGGATAGGATGAGTTCCAGGTTCGTCGTTACGGAGACCACCACCAAGGATGATATTGCGACAGCCGGATTGCCCGACCCCCTCTACTGCAAACGTAGTTTGGTCGATCATGCCCGCCTCCTTGCGGATCTTATCGATGCCGAGATGGGCGGCCAGACCAGCTGCGGTGGCGGCGGGACTGGATATGTTCCAGATGTCGTAGAGATCGAGGAATGAGGAATCGTGTAAAGAGGGGGACGACGGTTCCCTTGAGCTCTCGAAGAAGGAAGGATGGCGACCGAAAAACACGGTCTGGTGAATCGCGTTGTGCCTGACGATCCATCTGTTCGCCACCCTCTGCGCCAAGGAAGATGCCGTGGAAGGGGTGCAGGCATTCCTGGGAAAAAGAAGACCGGAGTGGAAGGAACGCCGACGCACCATTCCATTTTAGAAAAGACCTGTTTTGGACAGATACGACGGGAGGTATGAAAATGGAAGTCCGTGGCAAAGTCTACTCCTATCGTACGGCGGTGAAATGGACCGGGCAAAAGATGGGAGTGGCCTCGTCGCCGGGGAAACCCGACATCCAGGTGGCGACTCCGCCGGAGTTCAAGGGGCACGAGGGCATTTGGTCACCGGAGGATCTGTATGTTGCCTCTGTGAATGTTTGTGTCCTGTCTACGTTTCTGGCTTTTGCCGAACGGGCTGGCTTGTCCTTTACGGACTACGAGTGCGATGCCGAAGGCCGCCTGGAACTGGTTGACGGCAAGTTTCAGGTGACTTCGGTCACGCTGAGACCGAAGGTGACCTTGAAGAACAGTGAGGATGCCGGAAAGGCCAAAGAGATAATGGCCAAGGTGGAAGCCAACTGTCTGATTTCCAATTCGATAAAGACAAAGGTCATGGTCGAGGGGTTCTTTCGATAGGTGCGTGAAAGGGTCCCGATGAACCGGTCACAGGATGAACCGGTCCATTCCGTTCCGGGCCCGCACGATCTCCACGAGGCCTGAATACTTTCCTTTCCGCGGACAATGACGCATTGTTAAATCGTGTGTCTTCGGTTACTTTCTCCCCATACGCTCCGCAAGCTTATCGAGTTGTTCTTTCGTAAGAGGTTTACCAAATGCGGGATAATGATAAATCGGTTTGGAAGGATTTTTGATCGGAATCCATTTTCCTTCCTTGAAATCTTGATAGACACATTGGTAGTCCACTCCATCCACTACCGGAATAACCCCCTTTAAATTCATTACTTTTCCTTCTTCAAGCCAGGTTAAAGAAACATTCCCCTTCTGAACCTGTCTCATGGTTTCTGTGCCGTGACAATCTTCACATTTCCTGCCCATTTTCATCACAGAGTGACTCATCTGCGGGGCAAACATGAAAAATGTCTTGTCGCCTTTTACCAAGAAGGTCTGCATGTTCGCCGAAGTTACCTTTCCGCCGTAGTTCATGAGGAATACCCATCCGGAAACCGGAATGGAGACACGCTTTCCTTCTTTGACAAGGGTTTCAAAGTGACAATTCGTACAACTGACGACATGTCGAACATGGCATGATTTACAATCCAGTTTTTCCTTATGTACAGCATGAGAATCGGTTGGTTTGGTGGAGTTATGGCATTTCTCGCATTTTGTATCCATGGCCCCAGTTTGTTTCATGGAGACATATTCGATCCCATCCCCATGCACCTCTCTTTGGGAATGACAGTCCATACAAGCCATTCCCAGAGCAAAATGGACATCCTCCTGTTTCGATGCCCTGTCAATTTTAAGGATCGCCTGCTCACGGGCATGGCATTCAAGACACATCTCTTGTTTCTTTGCTGCTTTGGTGGAATAGGCTGCTTTCCCATCCTTTTCAACTTTATGGCACCGATCACACCCCGGGGTATGGCAATTCTTACACCCGAGGTTTGAATAAGGGACACCTGTAAGGATTTCCAATCCACCATTGGTCTTGTCGTACCAATAAGCCATCCCTTTCGCGGTATAATGGAGACTGGAGAAGAAAAAGCAGTCTTTCCTTGGCTCCTGACAGAATCCCTTTCCCTGTAATCCGATGACAAACAAACCCACCAGAACCAGATGGACGGTCAGCGCTTTTTTCATAGACTCCCCTTAATGGTTCTGAATTTTCAACGGAATCATATCCTGATCCGATTTCTGCCGGCGAGCTGACTGCACTACCGGAAAGATATCGCTCGCATCCATCTCCAAGATGCGTCCCAATTCCCCGGCATGTTCCCGGAGGCAGTTTAAATTTTTCCGAGGGCACTTTCAATCGCGATCTTTTCTAATTCGCGGAGAGTCCGGCGGCTCCTGATTTCACCCGCTTTGCAAATACGTTGTAAATACGAAACGTCGCCGGGGTAATCATGCTCCGACATCGCCTGCATCGCCACTTCCGACAATCCGGAATATAATGAAAAAGAGAAAGCCCATGACCGAGCCCCGGCCGCCATTTTCGCTGTTTCCCGGCGCGCAGCCGCCCCGCGCTCCCCTTGCCGACCGGATGCGCCCCAGGACGCTCCTCGAATTCGTCGGGCAGGAGGAGATCCTGGGGGAGGGGAGGTTCCTCTCCTCTGTGCTCTCGGCCCGTCCCCTTCCCTCGCTGATCTTCTGGGGCCCCCCCGGATCGGGGAAGACGACGCTCGCCCGGATCATCGCCACGGAGACGAAGGCGGTCTTTCTCCCCTATTCGGCCGTCCTCTCCGGGATCAAGGAAATCAAGGACGCGCTCTCCGAGTTGAAACGGAGCGGACGCTCCGCGGGCCGACCCGCGATCCTCTTCATCGACGAGATCCACCGGTTCAACAAGGCCCAGCAGGACGCGCTGCTCCCATTCGTCGAGGACGGCACCGTCACTCTCTTCGGAACCACGACGGAGAATCCTTCGTTCGAGATCCGCAACGCGCTTCTTTCCCGTTGTCGCGTTCTCGTCCTCACTCCCCTGGCTCCGGCCGAGGTGGAAATCATCGCGCGGCGGGCATTGACCGAAGCGGAAAGGGGACTGGGAAAGAAGGAATCGTTCCTCTCCCCCGACGCCCTACGGCACATCGTGGAGATCTCGGACGGGGACGCGCGCGTCGCCCTGAACGCGCTGGAGGCAGCGGTAGCGATCGCGGAGCACCGGAACCTCGAGCAGGTCGACGTGCCCGTGGCCGAGGAGGCGCTCCGGAGGAAGGCGCTGCTCTATGACAAGGACGGGGAGGAGCACTACAATCTCATCTCGGCATTCCACAAGAGCCTGCGGGGGTCCGACCCCGACGCCGCCCTCTACTGGCTGGCGCGGATGCTTTCGGCGGGCGAGGACCCCCTCTACATCGCCCGCCGGATGATCCGCTTCGCGTCGGAGGACGTCGGGAATGCGGCCCCGGGAGCCCTCCAGCTCACCCTTGCGGCGGCAGAGGCGTACCGCACGCTGGGGAGCCCCGAAGGCGAGCTGGCACTGGCCCAGGCGGTCGTCTATCTCGCCACCGCGCCCAAGAGCAACCGGGTCTACACGGCGTTCGGCCGTGCCATGAAGGACGTGCAGGGCGGGGGGAGCCACCCGGTGCCGATGCACCTGCGCAACGCCCCCACCCGCCTGATGAAGGAGCTGGGATACGGCGAGAAGTACCAGTACCCCCACGACTTCGCGGAGGCCTTCGTCCCGGAGAACTACTTCCCCGAGACGCTCGGCCGGCGCAAATATTACGAGCCCTCGGAAGCGGGCTACGAAAAGACGATCTCGGATCGTCTCAAGGCCTGGTGGGGAGCCGTCCGGAAAAAGTAAAGGGCGTTTGATATTGGGGACGTTCTTGTAATAAAGTTGGGGACGTTCTTGAACTTTTTATGAAGGGATGTTGTAAAAGTTCAAGAACGTCCCCAACTTTTCCAAAAGTTCAAGAACGTCCCCGATTTTCCCTTTACTCTTTCCGGACCAGCGTCGTTTCGATCCGCAGCAGGGAATTCGACACGTAGAGTTCCCGGTTGTACGTCTCGAAGCCGGCGAGCCGAATCTCCAGCTTGTGGGTTCCACTGGCCACTTTGAGATACCTCTCCTCGGTGAACTCCGAAGCCTTTCCCTGGATGACGCCATCCAGCACGACCTCGGCGTCCGGTGGGTTCACCGCGAAGATCAGTCCCCCCTCGTTGCCCACGCCGTAAATCTGCCCCCTGGGGTAGCAGCCGGCAAGGAGGGCGATCGTCAGCAGGCCGAATACGGGAAAAAGGATCCTTCTCATAGTGCGCCTCCTATCTCGCCAGCTTCACGATGTCGTTGACGGCGATCCCCTCGCCGCGATCCCGCCGGCACACCGCCGCATCCTCCCCGAAGAAGTCGGTCACGGTGATCTCTCCCTTCTCCTGGCCCGGCTTGCGCCCCAGGGACACCTTCGTGTCGGGGTCGATCACCTCGCGTCCCTCTCCGAACACCCGCAGCCGGTCGCCGACGGCAAGCCCCGTCTTCCGCCCGGCGTTGACGGTGATCTCCTCCGCATCGACGGCAGCGACTTTCCCGCTCCACTCCATCGCCTCCATCCGCTGGATCAGGTTATCGATGAACTTGGAGATCGCGGCGCGGAGCGCCTTCCCTTCCAGGGTCTCGTCGTACCCCTTGGTCCCGCCCATGCCGAGGACCTGGGTCGAGCTCTCCTCATACACGCCGTTCCCGCTGTCGGCAAAGACGACCTGGCCGGTCGTGGCGTCGATGAGCCGCACGTCGACGGTCGCCTCCGCCGTCTGCGTCTTGCTCGCCCCGACAAGGTAAGTGGCTGACTTCTGCTTCACTCCGAACTGTGAAATCACGCCTGTTACGATGGCGTTCAACCCGAGGATCTCCCCGGACTTCGCGCCGGTTCCTGCCTTGATCGTGCCGGACTTGGCGAGGTCCTGCTCGTCCAGGATCAGGTCCATGTCGGCGCCGCGCGACACCAGGATGAACAGACCGGACTTCGACAGCTCGGTGATCAGGATGTCCTGGACCGCCCCGCCCAGTCGGCCGCGTCCGTAAGGGCTCTTGTCCTGGAACTTGATGACGGCGACCCGTTTTTTGGGGCCTTTCGTCACGATGGCCCCAGGAGGCGCCTCGGCGCGGCGAAGGGTAGCGGCAGGAGCGGACGCCCGGTCCGCCGGCCCGGTGATGGGGGGCGAGGTGGCGCACCCGGCGACCGCGAAGGCCGCCGTAAGCGACAGAATTCCCAGAAAGATTCTCTTCATTTGGACCCTCCTGTGTCTTCTCCGGTGATACTCGTATTGTCAGGCAGCCCCCCCGGCGGGACGGAATTGTCCTTATGACAGGGGATTTCGGCTTTTATGAGGGCGCCAGCGGGCAGTTTCACCGCGAGATTCCGGCCTACCGTCTTTCCAACGGGCGTCATCGGTTTCAGCAGCAGGTTCGCGAGTGCGTGGCCGATGATCTCGCCGCCGATCTCCCTGCCTCCGCCGCGCGGCATATGCATCTGGAACTGGCGGTCGCTCTCCTCCCATGCCAGGGCGCCGTCGGTCCGGTAAAGTTTGAAGGCCGCGATGACGGACAGGCTGTTGTAGAGCCCGATCGTCGTCTTGTTCCACTCCTGGACTTCCCCGTAGAACACCCCCTCCACCTTGAGCGCCCGGCAGACCTCCTCCGGCGTGGATGCTTTCAGCTGCCCCCCATAGCTGATCCCCAGGCTCTCCCGCAGCAGGCGGTCGCTCTCCGCAACGGGCATCACATTCCACCCCTGCCGCGCGATCTGCTCGACAAAGGCGCCCCGGATGATTTCGGAGGCGTCCAGGTCGTTGCTCCGGTTTTCCATGGGCGCAACCGCAACTTTCGGCCCCGCAGGCGGGAGAGGCGCCTCGGGCTCTCGAACGGCGCTCTTCCTGCCCGCGCACCCCCCCACGAGGAGGAGAAATACGAGGAGACCCCGCAGGGAGATCCGGTTATGCCGTTTCGCGCCACGCATTTTCCTCTCCCGTTTTGACGATCGACAAACGGGGATCATTCAGGGGATCATTCCATGGAGGGATCCGACGTTGCGGCTATTCCTTCCAGAGGATGCACGCCACGGGGCACAGGTCCATCGCTTCCTGGATCGCCTGCTCGGTGTCCCCTGCCGGATCGAACACTTCGGCCTTCGTCTCGTCGTCGAGCTGGAATACGGTGGGGAGGGTGTCCACACAGACGCCGCAGCAGGTGCATTCTTCCTTCACCACATAGGGGATTCTGGCCATTCCTCTTCCTCCAGGTAGGTTTTTTTCTCACCGGATCTCTGCATTCCGCCGCGGGCCGTGAAATTGCCTGACGGCGGCAACGCAGGATAATTATACGACGATCGGAGGAAAATCTCCCCCAGGACCCCCCATCCAATCGGCGGATCGATAGTGGAAGTCCGTTCTCCCTCCTGGAAGTAAAAGGGACCGATGGAGATCAGCAGGCCGGGGCGAGAATGCCCACTTCGGGGTTCTCATTCAGGTAGGCGATGAAGGCGTCCACGCACTGCGGGTCGAACTGGGTCTCCCTGCAGCGGATCAGTTCTTCCATGGCGTCTTCCCGGGTCCGGGACGGCTTGTAGGCACGGGCCGAGATCATCGCGTCGAAGCAGTCTGCGACCGAGAGGATGCGCGCGGCCAAGGGGATCTCCTCACCCTTCAGGCCGTCCGGGTACCCTTTCCCGTCGTACCGCTCGTGGTGGTGACGTACGATCGGGCAGAGGCGTGCGAGGGAGCCGACCGGCCTCAGGATATTCTCGCCCCCGATGGGGTGGCCGAGGACGATCGAGACCCCGTCCGGAGGGAGCGCCCCCCTGTTGTGGAGGATATGGTCCGGCATCCCGATCTTGCCGATGTCGTGGAGGAGCGCCGCCGATTCCAGGTCCTTCACGAACCACTCGGTAAGGTTCAGCTTCCAGGCGATCTCCACGGAAAACTCCGTCACGCGCTTGGAGTGGCCCCTCGTGTACTTGTCGCGCGCTTCCACCGCCGTCGCCAGCGCCGCGACCGTCTCGACGTACGTCATCTCCATTCGGCTCTTCAGATCCGCGTTCTCCAAGGCGACCGCCACCTGGGTGGCCAGGTTCTGGATCATCAGCAGGTCGTCCCCCGTGATCTCCTTTTGACCTTCCCGGAGCCCGATACTGATGACGCCGCGGGTCTTTCCGGCGGCGCCCATGGGAACGTGGATCGCCCACGGCATGCTCTTTTCGAGCTCCGTGAGACCCCCCGGCCTCCCCCACGGCATCGACTCCGAGGTGGTCACCATCTGTCCATGGGAGGCGACCCATCCAACGACCCCTTCCCCCATCGGGATCACAGTGGACTTCATTTTCTCGCTCAGCCCCGCCGAGACGCGCACCCTCAACGCCTTCCCGTCGGAAGACACAAGAAAAATCGCCCCGACATTGAGCCCGGCCAGGGAGAGCAGCGTGTTCAGGAACACGTTGAACATGTCCGACATGTCGTGGGGCTGGCCGGTGCTGGCACAGACCTGCGCGAGTAAGGTTTGCATCTGCTTCTTGGAGGCCTGGAGGTTGTCGACCGTCTGCTGGAGCCGGCTGGTGATCCGGTTGAAGTTCTTCGCGAGCTCGCTGATCTCGGACGCCATGTTGGTGTTCAGCCGGCGGGTGATGTCCCCCTCCGCGATCGCCGCGGCGTCTTTTGCCGTGCGCAGGAGGGTATGGATGACAGACCGGGTCACGAAAAAACCCGCAATCCCGAGCAGGAGCACGAAGGCGACCAGCGCCACGATCTGGGTCGTGTCTTTGATCCAGGCGGGGGCGTATTCGGTGAACAGGTAGATCGCTAGGAGAAGAGGGATGATGAACATCGCCGAGAACGCGACGATGAACTTCCTTGCCAGCGTTTCGGTCTTCGGGCCGGTATTCGCCGGCCGGGTCTCTTTCGGTTCAACGTCGGACAATGCGTTTCATCCCCTTCGAGTCAAACCAACCGTCCCTGAACTCCTTCATTCCGTCGTTCCCTATAAGAGGTATCGACGGGCCTGGAGAAGAACTTTAGCGGGGGCCGCGAGAAGATGCGCACCGGGCGCGGGAAGGCATTCGGGGAAAGAGGGCTGGGAGGGAAGGGGTCGAACCTTCATTAGAGGCTCCAAAGGCCCCTGTCCTGCCGTTAGACGACCTCCCAGCGCAAAGCCATCCGGAGGAGTCGACCGTCATCTCCCCCCGGTGAGGGGGCTCACGCAGGCTGTCCGGTGGACGGCTCCGGAGAATCTTATCGGGCTGCCACCATGCCGTCAAGCTTGCGCATCTCGAGTTCGTACTCCGAAAGGACTGCATTCTCGATTCTGTCGCGGGTCTCGTTGTTGAGCGGGTGGGCAGTGTCCCGGTAGGTGCCGTCCTTTTTCTTCTTGCTGGGCATCGCGATGAACAGCCCGCTGTTGCCGTCGATGATCTTCAGGTCCCGCACCACGAAGCAGTTGTCGAAAATGATCGTCGCATACCCTTTGAGCTTCTCGTTGCCGGACACCGGATAAACCTTGACCTCGGTGATTTCCATCTCCCCCCTCCTTCCCCTTCCTCAGATGTTTCGGGCGACCAACAGCTTCCGCCCGTCTTCCAGCGAAAGCATCCCCCGCGCACCGCGCACGCCTTCCGCGCTCTCGAACAGCCCGAATACCGCCGAGCCGCTGCCGCACAGCCCCGCCGCCCTGGCGCCGGCGGACAACAGCTCCCCCTTGATCGCACGGATCTCCGGCCGGACGCCCTCCCACGCACTCTCGAAGTCGTTGTTGACGGCGGGAACCAGATCCTCCCAGGTCCGGAAGGCGGGAATTTCCGCCGCCACCGGGGGATCTCCCGTTCCGCGCCGAAGATTTGCGTACCCTTCCCTCGTGGAAAGCCCGAACGGCGGCTTGACGATCAGCGCGTGGAACGGGACGCCCCACTCGACCGGCGTAAGGCGTTCGCCGATGCCTTCCGCCATCGCCGGTGCTCCCAGCGTGAAGAAGGGGACATCCGCCCCGACCCGGGCCGCCATCCCCAGGAGCGTTTCCCGCTCGGGAATTCGCCCCGTGAGGGCCATCAGCCCCTTGAAGGTCGCGGCGGCGTCCGAGCTGCCGCCCCCCAGGCCCGCCTCGGCCGGAATCCTCTTCCGGATTCGTATCCGGACTCCTTTTGGTGCACCCGCCCAATTCATGAACAGCGCGGCCGCGCGATGGCAGGTGTTCGCACTGTCGGTAGGGACAACAGGGTCGTCGGTCTCTACCTGGATTCCCGCATCCGTCTCCTCCACAATGACCTCGTCATGGAGGGATACGGGGACCATGACCGACCGTATGTGGTGAAACCCGTCGGGACGCTTGCCGAACACTTTCATGGAAATATTGAGCTTGGCGGGAGCAAGAAAGGAGAATCCACTGGATGCGTTCACACGGTGCCCATATCAAACGTTGTTTTTAAAGCAACATACCCGGGTCATCGGCATTTGTCAAGCATGTGGGCGGGACCGTCGATTTCGGCAGGATCTTGTAAAAAAACCTTTACAGTACCTACTGGTTACGAGAGCCGGCGCCTTCTCTGGAATTCAACCATGCTTTTGAAACCGGAAACCCGTTTTCGCGTCGGCGTCGACCCGGACGGTATCGCCCTCGCGGAACTCTCCCTGCAGGATTTTCACCGCCAGGGGATCCTGGATCTGCTTCTGGATAGCCCGCCGCAGGGGCCTTGCCCCGTACGCCGGGTCGTATCCGATGTCCGCGAGCCGCTCCCTGGCCTTCGAGGTCAGGGTCACGGCCAGCTTCCGGTCGGCCAGCCGGAGGTTCACCTCGTGGAACATAAGGTCGACGATCGCAGACAGTTGCTCCTTCCCCAATGCCCGGAAGAGGAGGATCTCGTCCAGGCGGTTCAGAAATTCGGGCCGAAACGCCCGACGGAGCTCCTCCATCACGCGGTCGCGGATGACCTCCTCCCCCTTCCCGGCCATTTCCTGGATCCAGTGCGATCCGATGTTGGAGGTCAGGACCAGCACGGCGTTCCGGAAGTCGACGGTGCGCCCCTTCCCGTCGGTCAGCCGACCGTCCTCGAGGATCTGCAGGAGGATGTTGAAAACGTCGGGGTGGGCCTTCTCCACCTCGTCGAACAGAATCACCGTGTACGGCTTCCGGCGCACGGCCTCGGTCAGCGCACCACCCTCCTCGTAGCCCACGTACCCCGGCGGGGCGCCGATCATCCGGGCCACGGAGTGCTTCTCCATGTACTCCGACATGTCGAGCCGAACCATGGCGGACTCGTCGTCGAACAGGAACTGCGCCAGCGCCCGGGCAAGCTCCGTCTTCCCCACTCCGGTGGGCCCCAGGAACAGGAACGACCCGATGGGCCGGCGGGGATCCTTCAGCCCCGACTTGGCTCTCCGGACCGCGCTGGACACCATCCGGACGGCCTCCTCCTGCCCCACGACCCGTTTTCCCAGGCGTTCCTCCATCTTGAGGAGCTTTTGCACCTCCCCCTCGACCAGCCTCGAAACCGGGATCCCCGTCCACCGGGAGACGACCTGCGCGATATCCTCCTCGTCCACCTCTTCCTTGAGGAGCCTGCCTTCCTCCCCCGGTTCGGAGACGGCCCGGGAGATCTCCTCCGCCTCGCGCGCAAGCGCCGGGATCGTCCCGTACTTGAGCTCCGACGCCTTCTCGAGGTTCCCCTCGCGCTCCGCCCGTTGCATTCCGGAGACCGCTTGCTCGATGCGTTCCTTGACCGCCCGGCCCCTGGCGATCGACTCCTTCTCCTCCCCCCACCGGGCTCGGAGCCGCGACGCCGCATGCGACAGGGACAAAAGTTCCTCGTCGATCCGCGCACGCCGCTCCCTCGACGCCGCGTCGGTTTCCTTCGAGAGCGCCTGCTTCTCCATTTCGAGCTGGATCTTCTTCCTTTCCACCTCGTCGATCACGGTGGGGACGGAGTCGATTTCAATCTTGAGCTTGGACGCCGCCTCGTCCATCAAGTCGATCGCCTTGTCGGGGAGGAACCGGTCGGTGATGTACCGGTGGGAGAGCGTCGCCGCTGCGACCAGCGCCGAATCCATGATCCGGACGCCGTGATGCACCTCGTATCGCCCCTTGAGCCCCCGGAGGATCGCGATCGTGTCCTCCACCGAAGGCTCGTCCACGAGCACCGGCTGGAACCGCCGCTCGAGCGCGGCATCCTTTTCCACGGTTTTCCGGTATTCGTCCACCGTCGTCGCGCCGACGCACCGCAGCTCCCCCCGCGCCAGCGCGGGCTTGAGCATGTTGGAGGCGTCCATCGCCCCTTCCGCCTTGCCCGCCCCGACCAGCGTGTGGAGCTCGTCGATGAACAGGATCACGCGCCCTTCGGCGGCATCGATCTCCTTCAGCACGGCCTTGAGCCGGTCCTCGAACTCCCCGCGGTACTTCGCCCCGGCGATCAGCGCGCCCATGTCCAGCGCCAGCACCCGCTTGTCCTTCAGCCCTTCCGGGACGTCGCCGGTGACGACGCGCTGGGCCAGCCCCTCCGCGATCGCTGTCTTGCCGACGCCCGGGTCGCCGATCAGGACCGGGTTGTTTTTCGTCCGACGCGAGAGAACCTGGATCACCCGCCGGATCACATCGTCCCGGCCGATCACCGGGTCGAGCTTCTCCCGCCGGGCCATCTCGGTCAGATCCCGGCAGTATTTCTCGAGCGCCTGGTATTTGTCTTCCGGATTCTCGTCCGTGATCCGCTGGCTCCCCCGGATCGACGCGAGGGCGGAAAGGAGCGACTCGCGGGTGATCCCGTGCTTCCGGAGCAGGTCGGCTGCCTGGCCTCCGGCTTCCGCTGCGAACGCCAGGAAAAAGTGTTCGGCGGACAGGTACTCGTCCTTGAAGGCGTCCGCCTCGGAGAGGGCGCGGCTGAAGAGAGGCTCCATGCGGGGGGAGAGCCCACGGGTCACGACTCCCGAGACCTTCGGAAATGCGGCCAGAAGAGAATCCGCGGCGGCGAGAAGACGCGGGAGCGTGACGCCGGCCCGGGCGAAGAGGTCGTCCGCGATTCCGCCCTCCTGCCGCAGGAGGGCGGCAAAGAGGTGCTCCGGCTCCACCTGCGCGTGCCCACGCTCGGAAGCCATGCGGATCGAGTCCTGAAGCGCCTCCTGGGACTTGATTGTGAGCTTGTCCAGGGAAATCATCGGGTCCCCGTAAAGCGGCCCGCCCCGAGAAAGAGACCGGGCGGGCCTTAAGGGAAGATCTACTTGTTCTTCACGGCGAGGAAGATCCGCGCGTCCCCCCGCTCTACCAGGAACAGCACGGTCCTTTCGCCCATTACCTGCTTCAGCCGCTTCTGGAACTCAGCGGTGCTGGCAACCGCCTGCCGGTTGATTTGCCGGACGATGTCCCCTTCCTGGAACCCGGCTTCGTCTGCGGGACTCCCGCGATCGACGGAGGTGACCAGCACGCCCTTCCGGTTCTCGATTTCAAGATGCCTGGCGATTTCGGGGGTGATTTCCTGAACCGTCAGCCCCAGCCCCTTGGTGAGATCCGGCGCACCGGCGCGTCGCCCGGGCTCTCCCTCCATCTCGCTGATGGTCACGGGGAGCGAGAGCTCCTTGCCCTCCCGGATCACCTTGACGTCGACCTTTTTCCCAGGCTGGATGGACGCGACGATTTGGGGAAGCTCATGCTCGTCGGCAACGGGCTTCCCGTTGAACGCCACGATCACGTCCCCCGAGCGGATCCCCGCTTTTTCGGCGGGCCCGTCCTTGGTCACGTCCGCCACCAGGGCCCCTTTCTTTCCGGGGACGGCAAGTGACTCCGCCATGTCGGGGGTGAGCCGCTGGATGTAGACCCCCAGCCATCCCCGGGTGACCTTCCCCTTCTCCTTGAGCTGCCCGAGAATCGATTTTGCGAGGTGAATCGGGGTGGCGAAGCCGATCCCCTGCCCCCCCTGGATGATCGCCGTATTGATCCCTACGACCTCCCCTCTCAGGTTGAAGAGGGGGCCGCCGGAATTCCCGGGGTTGATCGACGCGTCGGTCTGGATGAAGTCGTCATAAGGGCCCGAGCCGATGATCCGCCCCTTGGCGCTCACGATCCCCGTTGTGACGGTGTGACCCAGGCCGAAGGGGTTCCCGATCGCGAGGACCCACTCCCCGATCTCCAGCTTCTCCGAATCGCCGAGCCGGACGAAGGGAAGCTTCTTGGTGGTCTTGATCTTGATGAGCGCGATATCGGTCTTGGGATCGGTTCCCACCACCTCCGCCTTGAACTCCTCCTTGTCCAGGAGAGTCACCGCGATCTCGTCGGCCTTCTCCACCACGTGATTGTTGGTGAGGATGTACCCGTCCTCCGAAACGATGAACCCGGAGCCCAGGCTCCTGCGCTTCTGCTCCCTGGGCATATGACCGAAGAAGTTGTTCCAGAACTCCTCGAAGGGGTCCTGCTGCCCGAAGGGCGCGCGCATCCGCGGCCGGTTGAACCGGACCACCTGCGTGGTGCTGATGTTGACGACTGCCGGGGAGACCTCCTTGAACAGCGTCGGGATGTCCACCGGGAGCATCCGGACCGACGGCGAGGTCGGGACCGCGGAGTCCTTGTCCTTGTTCCCCAGGAACAACGCGTTGCTGATCGGCGACAGGTTGAACGCCGCCGAAATCACGAGCCCGGCGGCCACCGCCGCCAGCACGAGGATGACGACCTTGCTCTTCCGGATCACTTCTCCTTCCCTCCTGCGCCCTGCCCCGCGTTCAGCACCGCGAGATACGCCATCCGGAGATGGTACAGTCCCTCGCCCATCACCTCGTTTTCCTCGGACGTCAGGTTTCCCTTCGTCTTCTCCTGAAGGATCACGAGGATGTCGATCGAGTCCTTGGCGGCCGGCAGGTTGACCGGCGATCGCTTGCCGTCCGGTGTCTGGATCATCCCCAGGTGGGCCATCGCACCAAACTGCAGCGTTCCCACCAGGTCCAGGAACGTGGGACCGCCCACCGCGGCGGGTTCGTCCACAGGGCTTTTCTTTCCTTCGACACCCTCGGGCTCCGGCCGGTTCCCGGTTTCCTTCGGGGGTACGGGGGGTGGTGGAGCCACGGAGGGTTTTCCTTCTCCCTCGTCGGCCATCCCCCGCTTGTCGACGATCTTGAATCCCCTCGGTTCCTGTTCAGACATCTAGGCGGGCACCTTTTGAGTGATGACGGCCACTTCCCCCCCGACCTCCTCGACGAAAAAGCGATCGGATTCCTTCCAGCGCAGGGTGATCGGCATCTTCACCTTATCGTCGATGAATCGCTTGAGGAACCGTGCGCCGTACTTCACGCTGAAGCCGGCACGCGTCAGGGCGGAGAGGGCGGCGTCGCTCACGTCCACCGTCTTCCCGTGCCCGGCCATCGTGGCCCGGATCTGGGCGACGTACAACGCGGCGATCGCCTTGACCTCCTCGAAGGAGAGCGGGGAAAAGACGATGACGTCGTCGAGCCGGTTGATGAACTCCGGCGCAAACCGGTTTTCGACCGCCTTCAGCACGCTCTTCCTGACCGGTTCGAAGTCCTCAGGGCCATGCGCGAACCCCAGCGGCCGGGTCAGTTTCGCCAGCTCCTCGGCCCCCAGGTTGCTCGTCATGAGGATGATCGCGTCGGAGAAGTAGACCTTTTTCCCCCGTCCGTCGGTCAGCCACCCCTCGTCGAACACCTGGAGGAAGAGGCTGTGCACGTACGGGTCGGCCTTCTCGATCTCGTCGAGCAGGACCACCGTGTAGGGGTTGTCCCGCACCTGGTTGGTGAGGATCCCCCCCCTCTCGGAGCCGACGATCCCCCGCGGCATCCCGATCAGCTTGTCGACGGCAAGCGTCCCGTCGCGGTACTCGGACATGTCGACGCGCACCATGTGGCGCTCGTCGCCGAAGAGGTACTCCGCCAGCGCCTTGGCCATTTCCGTCTTACCGACGCCGGTGGGCCCCAGGAACAGCAGCACGCCGTCGGGTCGGTAGACATTCGGTTTGAGCGGCCCCTTGTTGAGCCGCAGCGCCTTGGCGACCGCTGCGATGGCCTCCGTTTGTCCGACCACCCGCCGGGAGAGCTTCTCCTCGATGTCCCGGAAGCGGTCGATGACGTCCCGCTTCACGATGTCCACGGGGGTCTTCGTCTCCCCCGAGATGACGTCCAGGACATCCTTGGCCGAGACGGTCTTCTCCTCGCCCCCGCGGATCTCCACGCGGACGCAGGCCGTGTCGATCCAGTTGATGACCTTGTCGGGCAGCCGCAAGGACCGCGCATACCGGTCGGACATGGAGAGCGCGCGGTCGATCGCGTCGTCCTCGATCTCCACCCCGTAGTTGGCCTCGAGCCTCGGCTTGAGGCCGAAAAGGATCTCCCGGGTCTCGTCGATCGTGGGCTCCTCGATCTTGACCACGCGGAACCGCCTCGAAAGCGCCTCGTCCTCCTGGATGATCTCCTTGTACTCGGTGACCGTGGTGGCGCCGATGATCTGCACTTCGCCGCGGGCCAGGCTCGACTTGAAGATGTTGGCCGCGTCGGAAGGGACCCCCATCGCGGACCCCGCCCCGATCAGGGTGTGGGCCTCGTCGATGAACAGGATGATGTTCCGGCGCTCCTTGACCTCGGCGATCACCTTTTCGATCCGGTCCTCGAACATCCCCCGGAAGACGGTCCCCGCCACGACCGTGTTCATCTGCAGGTTGATGATCTGGCTCTCCCGCAGACGCTCCGGGATCCGGTGCGGCTCGTACTCCAGCCGCATCGCCAGCCCTTCCGCCACGGCGGTCTTGCCGACGCCGGGGTCGCCGATGATCATCACCGAGTTGCTGCGGTCCTTGTGGCAAAGGTACTCGACGATCTGGTCGATCTCCCGCTCGCGCCCGATGATCGGGGGGATCTTCCCCTCCCGGGCGAGCAGGTTCAGGTTCACCCCGAAGGCCCGCAGGTTCGCCGGCAGCTCGTAGCGCTTGCGGAACTCCTCGACCTTCTCCTCGCGGCTGCGCAGCTGCGAGGCGAAGCGGGACAGCGCGAGGGCGGGGTCCACGCCGTAGCTCTTGAGGATCCTCGCCGGGATGGAATGGACTTCGTGGAAGATCCCCAGGAAGAGGTCCTCGGACTCGATCTGGGTCCGGCGGTTCCTCTGGGCCGTTTCCCACGCGACGCGAAACACCTGCTTGGTGGCGGGGGGAACCTTGAGTCCCACCCCGAGGTACTGGCGGGAAATGTTCAGGTGCTCGTTCACCGAATAGAGCACCGCCTCGACGTTCAGCCCGATCGACGTCATGAGCTC
Organism: Deltaproteobacteria bacterium RBG_16_64_85; assembly: GCA_001798885.1. NCBI lineage: Bacteria > Deltaproteobacteria > Deltaproteobacteria bacterium RBG_16_64_85. Next base: position 25,934 of record MGQW01000008.1, on the reverse strand, counting down.
CCGGAACAGCGGCTTTTCCTGTTCGGCGAACGCGATGAACAGGTGCTCGAGCCCCAGGTAATAATGGTGCCGCCGTTGCGACTCCTCGATCGAGGCATTCAGCACCCGCTGCCCGGACTCGGAGAGCTTCTCCCGGTAGAACGATATTTCCATCATGGCTTTGGGATTCTCCTCTCGGACGGCCTCACCGGGTCGTCGCAACCGCCATCGACCGCAGCCGCTCCACCCGCTTCTCGACGGGAGGATGCGTGCTGAACATCGAAAGTACCCCTTTGCCCGTCAGCGGGCTGACGATAAACATGTGCGCCGTCGCCGGCGTGGCGTCCATCGGGACCTCGCGGGAAATCCCGGAAATCTTCTCCAGCGCCCTCGCCAGCGACAACGGCTTCCCGCAGAACTTCGCGCCGGTCTCGTCGGCAAGGTACTCCCGGGAACGGGACACGGCCATCTGGATCAGCATCGCGCCGATCGGCGCCACGATCGCCAGGAACAGCATGCCGACGATCCCGCCGCCGCCTTCCTCGTCCCGGTCGCGCCCTCCGCCCCCGAAGATCGCGGCGAACTGGGCAAACCGGGCGAGCATCATCACCGCCCCGGCCAGCGTCGCCGCCACCGTCCCGACGAGGATGTCCCGGTTCCGCACGTGGGCCATCTCGTGCGCCAGCACCCCCTCCAGCTCGTCGGGGGACAGCAACCGCAGGATCCCTTCCGTCACCGCCACGGCCGCGTGCTCCGGGTTCCTCCCCGTCGCGAAGGCGTTGGGGGAATCCGTCGGGATGAGGTAGACCTTCGGCATCGGAAGCCCTGCCGCAAGCGAAATCCGCCGGACGACGCCATGCAGCTGCGGCGCCTCCGCCTCGGAAACCTCCTTGGCCCCGTACATCCTGAGGACGATCTTGTCGGAAAACCAGTACGCCCCGAAATTCATCAGCACGGCCAACCCGAAGGCCATCACCATGCCGTTCTGTCCTCCCACGGCATTCCCGATGAGGAGGAACAAGGCGGTCAGCACCGCCAGCAGCAATCCCGTCTTCAGCGTGTTGCTCATCTTTCTGGGTTCTCCCTTTCTCCTATGAGATACGAAGCGTGCCCTGCGGGTATTGATTCCATTATAGACAAATCAGTTCCAATCGCCTCTCAAATTCGGGTCCTCGAACGCAACGACCTTTTCCACGAGCTTGAGGAACTCCTCCGAACGGGCGCCAGGAACCGCTACGTGCAGAATTACGTATTGGTCTCCACGCGACGTGGTGCCCGGCGCGGGGACCCCTTTTCCCCGGAGACGGAGCTTCCTTCCGCTGGAGGAGCCCGGGGGGATCGACATCATCACCGGGCCGTCGATCGTGGGGATCGAGATTTTCGCCCCCTTCACCGCCTCGGAATAGTGGATGGGGACGTCGAGGAGGACGTCGTTCCCTTCCCGGCGGAAATACGGGTGCGGGATCATCCGGATCGTGATCACGAGATCCCCGCTCTTGCCCGTCCCGGCCGACTCCTCTCCCTTCCCCGCCACGCGGATCTTGGAGCCGTCCTGCGCGCCGGCCGGGATCTTCACCTTGACCCTTTCTTCGCCTTCCGTGATTCCCGAGCCGAAGCACTGCGGGCATCCCTTGCGTCCCGAGCGGCCCGAGCCGCCGCAAGACGCGCAAGTCCGGGGGCGGTTATAGCGGACTTCACGGACCATGCCCTGGGCCATGTCCATAAACTCGACCGCGACCTCCGCGTGGACGTCGCGCCCCTGTCCCCCCTGGGCGACCCCCCCCCGCCCCCCGCGGAGCAGGTCGCCGAGGATCTCATCGAAGTCAACGGTCTCGGTGTGGTACACCCGTCCGCCAGGCTCGAAGCCGAAACCGCCCGGCCATCCAGATGGGCCTCCCTGCCGGAATCCCCCGGAGAAGGCCCCGCTCCGGATGGCGTCGTACTCCTCCCGCTTCTTCCTGTCGCTTAAGACCGCATGGGCCTCGTTGATCTCCTTGAACCTGGCTTCGGCCGACTTGTCCCCCGGGTTGACGTCCGGATGGCACTTCCTGGCCATCCGCCGGAACGCCTTCTTGATGTCCTCCTCCTTGGCGCTTTTCGGCACCCCGAGGATCTCGTAATAGTTTTTTTTCGGATCCATCCCCGCCTACTTCACGTCGACTTTGATCTGCTTGGGCTTGGCCTGCGCCTTCTTGGGGAGCTGCACTTCCAGCACCCCGTCCTTGAACTTCGCGCTGATCTTGTCCTGCTCCACCGAAGTCGGCAGGGAGAAGGAGCGGTGGAACGACCCGTAGGCCCGCTCGATCCGGTGATAGTTCTCCTCCTTTACCTCCTTCTCGAACTTCCGCTCTCCGTGCAGGGACAGGATGCCGTCCTTGACCTCCACGCCGATCTGGTCCTTCTCCAGGCCGGGAAGCTCCGCTTTGACGACGACGGAGTCCTCCGTCTCGTAAATGTCGACCGCGGGCGTCCACATCCCCTTCGCGAGCGCCTCGTCGCGCCCCCGGGTCCGGGAAAAGGTATCCTCGAAGAGCTGATTCATTTTGTCCTGGATGCCCGACAAATCCCTCAAGGGATCCCACCAACGTACGATGGCCATGGCTTCTCCTCCTTTGCTTCGGTCTTTGATGTGAGCCGGCTTGGCCGGCCGGGCCGGCCGGTTTGCGGCGGTTTCCTAACCGATCAGGCGGCCACCTGGATCTGCTTCGGCTTGGCCGCTTCCTTCTTCGGGAGATGGACCTCCAGGACGCCGTTCTTCATCCTGGCGGTGATCTTCTCCTCATCGATGGAGCCTGTCAGCTTGAACGAGCGGTGGAAGGCGCCATAAGACCGCTCGATGCGGTGGCAGCTCTCCTCCTTGACCTCCCGCACCAGTTTCCGCTCGCCGCGCAGGGTCAGGACCCCTTCCTTGTACTCGACGCCGATCTGGTCCTTCTCCAAGCCCGGAAGTTCCGCCGTGACGACGATGTCGTCATCGGTTTCGTAGATGTCGACGGTCGGCGCCCAGCCACCAGCCGCGAGCTCTCCCTCCCGTCCGCCGCGTGCGCGGCCGACGAAGTCTCCGAACAGCTGGTTCATCCTCTCCTGAATGGTTGACAGTTCCCGAAACGGGTCCATCCAACGAACGATCCTCATGGTCGTTCCTCCTCTCTTCCGGTCCGCGCGGGGCCGGATTCTGGTTGCTCCGGGGGTTACTTTTTCCCCGGGTCTTCATATTCCGCTTCGACGACGTCCCCTTCCGCTCCCTTTCCTCCTCCCGCGCCTCCCGCAGCCTCGCCTCCCCCCGGCGGCGGGGGCGAGGAGGCCGCCTGCTGGTACATCTTTTCCGCAAGGGCATGCGCTTCCCGCATCAGCTTTTCCGAAGCGCCGCGCAGGGTCGCCTCATCGTCCGATTTGAGCGACTCCTTCGCCTCGGACACCGCGGTCTCGACCTTCGCGACCAGGTCGGAAGGCAGCTTCTCCCGGTTCTCCCGGATCGTCTTCTCCGTGTTGTAGACCAGGGAGTCGAGGTGGTTCCGCGCCTCGATGACGGCCTTCCGCTGCCGGTCCTCGGCGGAGTGCACCTCGGCCTCCTTCACCATCCGGTTGATGTCCTCCTTGTTCAAGCCGGTCGACGCCGTGATCGTGATCTTCTGCTCCCTGCCTGTCGCGGTGTCCTTCGCGTTGACATGCAAAATGCCGTTGGCGTCGATGTCGAAGGTCACCTCGATCTTGGGGACGCCGCGGGGCGCTGTGGGAATCCCCTCCAGGTGGAACCTGCCCAGCGTCCGGTTGGCCGCCGCCATCTCGCGCTCGCCCTGGAGGACGTGGACCTCGACGCTCGTCTGCCCGTCCGCCGCGGTGGTGAAAAACTCGCTCTTGCGCACCGGGATCGTGGTGTTTCGCTCGATCAGCTTCGTCATCACGCCCCCCAGCGTCTCGATCCCCAGCGATAGCGGTGTCACGTCCAGGAGGAGGATGTCCTTGACCTCGCCCCCCAGAACCCCCGCCTGCACGGCGGCGCCGGCGGCCACGACCTCGTCGGGGTTGACCCCCTGGTGCGGGTCCTTCCCGAAGAAATCCTTCACCATCTGGACGACCTTCGGAATCCGCGTGGACCCGCCGACGAGGACAACCTCGTCGATCTTGCCCACCGGAATCCCGGCATCCTTGACCGCCAGCTCGCACGGTTTCAACGTCCGGTCGAGGATATCCTGGACCATCTGCTCGAACGACGAGCGGGTGAGCTTCATCTGCAGGTGCTTCGGTCCCGTCGCGTCCGCCGTGATGAACGGCAGGCTGATCTCGGACTCCAGCACCGAGGAGAGCTCGATCTTCGCCTTCTCGGCCGCCTCCTTCAGGCGCTGCAGCGCGGTACGGTCCTTGGAGAGGTCGATCCCCTGGTCCTTCCTGAACTCGGCAATGATCCACTCGATGATCCGCTGGTCGATATTGTCTCCGCCCAGGTGCGTGTCGCCGTTGGTGGCCTTCACCTCCACGACGTTGTCGCCCACCTCGAGGATGGAGATGTCGAAGGTACCGCCTCCGAAGTCGAATACCGCGATCAGTTCGTTCTTCTTCTTGTCGAGACCGTAGGCGAGGGCCGCCGCGGTGGGCTCGTTGATGATCCGCAGGACCTCGAGCCCTGCGATCGTCCCGGCGTCCTTGGTCGCCTGCCGCTGGGAGTCGTTGAAGTAGGCCGGCACCGTGATGACGGCCTGCTTCACCTCCTCGCCGATATAGGTCTCTGCGGCCTTCTTGAGTTTCCCGAGCACCATCGCGGAGATCTGCTGCGGCGTGTGCTCCTTTCCCCCCGCGGAAACGCGAGCCTCCTGGTTGGGGCCCCGGACAACCTTGTAGGGGACGAGCTTCATCTCCTCGGTGACCTCGTCGTACCGCCGGCCCATGAATCGCTTGATGGAGAAGACCGTGTTCTCGGCGTTCAGCACCGCCTGGCGCTTTGCCACCTGGCCGACGAGGATTTCGCCGCCCTTCCCGAACGCCACCACCGACGGGGTGAGCCGGCTCCCTTCCTCGTTGATGATGATCTTGGGCTCCCCGCCTTCCATCACGGCGACCACCGAGTACGTCGTCCCGAGGTCGATCCCGATAATCTTGGCCATTGTCCGTTGCTCCTTCCGCTCGTTATTTCGATCAGATTTCCCGCAATACCTTCGCGATGAACCGCACCAGCACCTGCCCGTCGACCGGCTTGGTCACGTACCCCATGACGCCCGCCCCGACGGCCCACATGCGCCTTGCCCTGCTGTCCTCGGCGGTCAGCAGGAGGACGGGGATGCGCGAGGCGATGCGGCCAATCTCGATCTGCGCTTCCAGACCGCACAGGGACGGGGTGTCCAGGTCGACGACCAGGAGATCGGTCCCCCCGCGCACCACGCTTTCCAGCCCCGCGGTGCCGTCCGTGAACAGTTCCGTCATGGCTCCCGCCTCGGACAATGCCCCGAGGATGGGGCCCATCGGCCCGAAATCATCCGCCTGCGAATCCGCTATAAACACCACTCTTCGGGTCACGGCTCCTGCCTCCACATGAAAACACAACAAGTTCCGTGCCACGGTCGGCAACCCGGCAGAGATTGTTATCCATTGAATATTGCTTGGAAATTTTAATTACACGAAGAGAGGTCCTGACGGCAACCCTGGCGTCGAATCAAATTGAGAGTGTTTTACCTCCTTCGTACTATCATTTTGATCGTCGAATCTTCCTTCGGCAGGGGTCGCAATGCCCCATCAAGAGATGCCGTATTCCTTGACCTTGCGGTGAAGAGTGGCAATGCCGATCCCCAGGATCTTCGCCGTCTCCTTTTTGTTCCCCTTCGTTTCCTTCAGGGCTGCCCGGATGGCGTCGCGCTCGATCTCCTCGAGGGTCCTGATGGCGGGGAGCGGGATCGGCCCGTCTGCCGAGGGAGGAATGCTCCCTTCGACGATTCCGGGCGGAAGGTCCTCCGGTTCGATCGCCTCTCCCCTGGCGACGAGGGCGGCCACCTCCATCGCGTTTCTCAGCTCGCGCACATTCCCCGGCCAGCGGCAGGCGAGGAGCGCCTTGAGCGTTCCGGCGGAGAGGCGCTTCGGCGCTGCCTTGTTTTCCTGTCCGATCTCCTGCAGGAAATGGTCGGCGAGCCGCGCGATGTCGTCCCTGCGGTCCCGCAAAGGAGGCACGATAATACGGAAGACGTTAAGACGGTAGAAAAGGTCTTCCCGGAAGGCCTTCTGCGCAACCCGCTCCTTGAGATCCTGGTTGGATGCGGCCAGGATCCTGACGTCGACCTTGATCACCTGCGAGTCGCCGACCCGTGAAATCTCCTTCTGTTCGATCGCCCGCAAAAGCTTGGCCTGCAGCGGCTGGGCCATGTCTCCGACCTCGTCGAGAAAAAGGGTTCCCCCCTCCGCGGCCTCCATCTTCCCCTGGCGAGTGGCAACGGCACCGGTAAAAGCCCCCTTCTCGTGGCCGAACAGCTCCGATTCCAGCAGGCTCTCGGGGATGGCGGCGCAGTTCAGCGGGAGGAACGGCTTGTTTCGCCTGGGGCTCAAGCCGTGGATGGCCCGGGCCACGAGCTCCTTCCCCGTTCCGCTCTCTCCCTGGATGAGGACGTTCATCCGGGTCGGTGCGACGAGCCGGATCTTCCGGATGACCTCCTCCATCGCCCGCGAGAATGCGATGATCCCCTCCGGCCCGTACCGCTGCCCCATTTCCTCCCGCAGCTGTTCGATCTCCCGGTTCTTTTCCCGATCCTTCACCGCCTTGAACACCGCGGCGCGCAGCTGCGGGATCCCCACCGGCTTCTCGAGGAAGTCCGAGGCGCCCGCGCGCATCGCTTCCACCGCGTTGTAAACGGTTCCGAAGGCGGTGAGCACCACCACCGACACCCCCGCGTGCTCCGCGACGACCCGGCCGATCACCTCCATCCCGCTCAGGCCCGGCATCTTCAGGTCGGTGAGGACGACGTCCGCCCCCTCGGAGGAGAGGTACGAAAGCCCTTCCCGGGGATCCGAGAACGGGTGAACTTCGTACCCGTCCCGGCGCAGCGCGGCGGCGACGCTTCCCAGGCTGTCGGGGTCGTCGTCGATGACGATCACGCGGGGCTTCCCCCTCATCGGACCTTCTCCGGAAGCAGTCCCTTCTTCGATCTTCCCGAAAGCATCGTCTTGAACTGAGCTTCGGAGGGAAGGAGGATGGTGGCCGTCGTCCCGCGCCCCTCGCGGCTGCGGATGGAGATCTTCCCGCCATGATCACGGACGATCTGCCGGACGATGGGAAGCCCCAGCCCGCTGCCGTTTTTCCTCGTGGTGAAGAAGAGCCGGTAAATCTGACTGCGCTCCGCCCGGGGGATCCCGCGCCCGTTGTCCTGCACCCGCACGAAGGGCCGGCCCCCCGAAAGCCCCGTCACCACGCGGATCCGCTTGCAATTCTTGTCCATCGCCTCCTCGGCGTTGAGCAGGAGGTTCAGGAGCGCCTGCTTGAGCTGTTTCTCGTCGGCCAGCAGGGGAAGGGGCGCCTGGTGAAGCTTCGTGATCAGTTCGATTCCGCGGCGGGAAAAGTCGAGCTCCAGGAAGCGGACGGTCTCGGCGACGACCCGGTTCAGGTCCGCTAGGATCAGTTCCATGGAAGGGGGGCGGGCGAACCTGAGGAAATCGGTAAGAAGATCCTTCAGCCGTTGGGTAACTTTCAGGTTGGACTGGGCCATCGAGAGAAGCTCTTCCTTGCGCGCCTTGTCGCTGTCGGGGAGGTCCGAAAGCATCTCTACGAGGAGCTGGCCGTTTATGTAGAGGGAGTTCAACGGGTTGCGGATCTCGTGGGCCAGGCCCGACGCGACCGCTCCCAGGTCGGCTATCTTCTTCTTCGTCCCCGTGGTCGGCACGAGCCAATTGTACAACAAAAATGCGGGAATTCCGCCCGATACGGGGGGTGACCCCCCGCGGTCGTCACCTGTATTCCACGGTCAATATCGGAGCGGTATTCAATGAAGGCCCGTCTGAGATCTCGACAAGTCCATCGGCGCCCGGCACCAGGTCGAGCAGGAACCGGACCTGGAAGTTCTTCAGCCCTTGCCTCTGCGCTTCCAGCATCAACGAAGTAACGTCGATTCTCACGAAATTGTTGATATCGGCAGCCAGAAAATTGAACGGAGATCGCGTGGCAAAGGGGATGGAATTAAAATCTGCCGGCCTGAGATGGGTTATTGGAAAAGGAACCAGATCCACCAGCGTCGGGACGATCGAGGAGAAGCTGACGTTGAAAACAAAAACCTCTATGTCCGCCGACACGATTGTCGCACCGGACGGAACGACCCCGCCACCATTGGAGCCATCGAGCGGAAAATCCATAAATGCACGGAATTCGGTCCCTGTTCCGCCGAGACCGAACAGCACAAAGTCTGGCCTGGGGGTAATGTCCTGGGAAAACGTGAACGTGGAAGGGGGAGTGAACGAGATATCGCCGTCGGCGTTACGGTCGCTGAACGTCTGTACGATGACCGTGTCGTTGCGATTGCCGCCGCCTCCGCATCCCGCCAGGGAAACCGCCAGAATCAGCGCCAGCCCCAGAAGTAGCAGCTTCTTCATCGCCAGCCCCCTTGTCCCGCTTTTTCTGTTCGACGACCCCGATTATAAGATATTCAACTCCGGAATACGTACCAAGTTTTCCGCGTAGCCGATCGCGGTGGCTCAGAACCTGAACTGTACGGAAAGAACCGGCGCGAGCCCGGGGTCGGGAGGCAGTCCGCCGGACCGGTTACCCGCCCCGCCCACGACCTGCGCCAGCCCTCCCGTGCCGAAGATCCGCAGCTGGAAAAACCGGACGGACGGGTTGTCGACATCCGCCTGCAGTTCGGGGATCACGCCGAAGGATGCCGGCTGCGGGCTCGCCGACGGCAGCAGCCGGATGCCTGCAATGACGCTGCCCACCGCCACTCCGGGTGAGCCGAAGGCGGAAAACGCCAACACCGACCCATAGTGGACGTGATCGAGATCCAGGAGGAGATCGCCGCTCCCGGGGAGCGGATCGATCCGGTCGACGAAAAACGTAACCGTGGCCGACTCGACGAGCGCCCCGACCGGGATTCCGTCGATCGGGAAGGAGAGGAACCCCCGGTATTCCGGCCGTGGAGAAGGAGCGAAGGGGTCGAACCCGGAAAAGATCACCGCCCCCGTCGTCACGAGGCCGTCCTGGCGGATATCCCCGTCAGTGCGCGGATCGCTCGCCACGACGAAGCTGCCGGGCGTCGTGCCGCTTCCGACCGACAGGAACAGCGAGAAACTCCCCCCGCAGCCGGCGATCAGAAGGAAGTTCACCATCGCAAGCGCGAAACGGTATATCGGCATCGGACTCCCCCCGGCATCGACACCTTGGTATTTTTACATATTGGTATTGTTATAATTAACCGATTCGGCTGACCGTCAGGCGGCCCGATCGAAAATATATTTCGGGGAAAGAAGATCCGTTGGAACGCCGCAGCTCGCTCGAGGAACCGGCCGGGTTCCCCTGGAAAAAACTGTTTCTTCTGGGCTTCGTCCTCTGTCTCTGCTTCCTCCTGGGGGGGGCGGCGGCACTGGCCCTGTTGGCGCAATTCGGCGACTTCCCCTCGATCGAATCCGCCGCAGCTTACCGACCGAGTGTTTCCTCCAAGATCTACGACCGGAATAACCGAATTGTCGGGGAGATTTACCTCGAGAAGAGGACGGTCGTCCCCTACCAGGCGATCCCGAAACACGTCGTGAAGGCCTTCCTTGCCGCCGAAGATGCCAACTTCTTCAAGCATAAGGGGGTGGATTACATCGCCATCGCCCGGGCGGTGCTGAAGGACCTCCTGTCGGGCGGGTTCGCCCAGGGGGCAAGCACGATCACCCAGCAGACGGTCAAGTCGCTCTTTCTCACGCCGGAGAAGAGCATCCGGAGGAAGCTCAAGGAGATCATCCTCGCGTATCGCATCGAGAAGAAACTGACCAAAGAGGAAATCCTCTTCCTCTACCTGAACCAGATCTACCTTGGGGATGGTGCCTACGGGGTGGAGGCCGCCTCGCGAGCCTATTTCGGGAAGGGGGTCAATGCCCTGAACGTCGCGGAGGGGGCGCTGCTCGCGGGGCTCACCCAGGCGCCTACCCGCCATTCCCCGAGGAACCATCTCGACCAGGCAAAGGCGAGGCAGCGATACGTTCTCCGCAGGATGGTGGAGGTGGGATTCCTTGCCTCCCCGGAGGCGGACCGGGCCTACCAGGCCAGGATCACGCTGGCCCCGCCCTCCAGCTTCCGTTCCAAGGCAGCGTATTTCCTGGAATACATCCGGGCCTACATCCAGGAGAAGTACGGCTCGGATGCCCTCTACAAGAGCGAGATGCAGATCTACTCGTCGATCGACGGTCCCCTCCAGGAATTGGCCCACAACGCGCTGATCGAGGGCGTCCGCAAGACGGAAGAGAGGAACAAGTACAAGGGACTGCAGGGGGCCATCCTGGCGATCGACCCGCACACCGGCGGGGTTCTCGCGATGGTCGGCGGGGTGGACTTCGCGGAGTCCCAGTTCAACCGGGCGATCCAGGCAAGGAGACAGCCGGGGTCTGCCTTCAAGCCGATCATCTATACCGCTGCACTGGATAAAGGAAAGACCGTCGTCTCGACGGTGGACGACTCCCCCATCGAGTTCGATCGGAACGAGGACGAGCTGTGGAAGCCCAAGAACTACGACGGCACGTTCCTCGGCCCCATCCCCATGCTGGAGGCGCTGGCCAAGTCCCGCAACCTGGCCACCGTCCGGCTCCTCAACGAGATCGGCGTCGACACGGCGATCCAGACGGCCAGGGCGCTGGGGATCGAATCGCCGATCGAGCGGAACCTCTCCATCGCGCTCGGCTCCTCGGGGATCACACCGCTGGAGATGTGCGCGGCCTACGCCGCCTTCGCCAACGGAGGGGTACGCCCCACGCCCTACTTCATCCGGGAAGTCCGGGACGGTTCGGGAAGGATCCTGGAGAGCACCGAGCCCCAGACGAAGCGCGCGATCCCCCCGGAGACCGCCTACCTGACCGTCCGGCTGATGCAGGAGGTGATCCGGAGCGGAACGGGGACGGCGGCGCGCGGGCTCGGAAAGTACCTTGCGGGAAAAACGGGGACCACCAACGAAAACACCGACGCGTGGTTCATCGGGTTCTCCCCTGACCTTCTGGCGGGAGTCTGGATCGGCTTCGACACGCCGAAACCGCTGGGCGACCGCCAGTCGGCCGCCGTGGTGGCGCTGCCGATCTGGATCCAGTTCATGGGCCGGGCGCTGACGCAGTACCCCGAACGGGACTTCCCGGTTCCGCCGGGGGTCACCTTCGCCCGCTTCGACCCAGCCACCGGAAAGGCTCTTCCCCCGGGAGCAACCGAGGGGATCTCCCTGCCCTTCCGGCTGGGGACCATCCCCGAGGCGGGTCCCGCAGGGAAGCAGCGCTTCCCTCGCCGGCAGCCGTCCGACGACCTGCTCTAGACCCTAGGATCCCAACCGCACGGCAAGGGTCACCAACCGGGTGGATTCGTCCGTGAACGGTGCGCCCGAGAGGGAACCGTAGAAATCCCTCACCTCCATCCCCGCCCTCCGGAGCATCTTCCAGAGTTCCTCCATCGAGTAGACCCGCACGTCGAAAGCGGAGGAGATCCGGATTCCGTCGGGCCGAGTGAGCGTGTGCTCCGCCTTGGCGCGCATCGTGCGCCGGTCGAACCGCACCGACATCCGGAGGCTCCCCGAGGGTACCTTCATGGTCTTGTCCAGGTCCTCCAGGCGCAAGAGCCCCTTGCCGGCGTTGCGCAGATCGAGGAGGAGCGCCCCTCCCTGCTTGAGGCTCTTTCCGATGTTGTCCAGGACCGTCTGGTTCTCCGCGTCGCTGAAATACCCGAAGGACGTGAACAGGCTTAGGGCAAGGTCGAACGCATCCTGCCGGCAGAACGTTCGCATGTCCTCCTTCACCCACTCGACCTGGACCCCTTCCCGCTCGGCGCGGCTGCGCGCCAGGCGGAGCATGTTCTCCGAGATGTCCACTCCGGCGACCCTGTATCCCCTGCGGGCAAGCGGGATGGCGTGCCTCCCGCGCCCGCACCCCAGATCCTCCACGGCGGCCCCGGCGGGGAGACGGAGGAAACCGAGGATTTCCTCGACCTCCTCCTCGGCGTTCCCCTCGATCGGCCCGAACAGCTCCGGGTACCGTTCGTCGAAGATCGTCTCGAACCAGGGTCGCTGCTGCAACCTCTTCCCCCCGTCAGCCCTTCACGACCGCAACGGGCTTGAGCCTGGCCACCTTCCGCGCGATCCCCGCCTCGTGCACGACGTCCACGACGGCGGACACGTCCTTGTACGCCTCGGGGATCTCCTCGGCGAGGGTCTTCATGGAGGCGCAGGCGACCAGCACCCCCCGCCTTTCCATCTCCTGGACGATCGATTTCCCGCGGACGCTCGCCTTGGCCTGGGTCCTGCTCATCCGGCGGCCCGCCCCGTGGCAGGTGGAGCCGAACGACAGCCGCATCGCTCCCGGGGCCCCCGCAAGGACATAGGAAGCATTGCCCATCTCGCCGGGGATGAACACCGGCTGGCCGACCTTCCGGTACTCCCCCGGGATCTCGGGGTGCCCCGGCGGAAACGCCCGGGTCGCACCCTTCCGGTGGACCAGCACCTTCTTCTTTCGCCCGTCGACCTCGTACTCCTCGAACTTGGCGTTGTTGTGGCCGACGTCGTACACCTGCCGCATCCCGAGGTCGCGCGGCCCTATCTTAAGCACCTTGAGGAACGTCTCCCTGGCCTGGTGCGCCAGGAGCTGCCGGTTGGCGAAGGCGAAGTTCGCCGCCGCCGCCAGGGCGGAGAGGTACCGTTCCCCCTCGGGGGAGCGTATGTGTGCACATGCCAGCTGGCGGTCCGGCAGTTCGATGCGGTTCCTCCGCATGTACTCCGCCATGGTCACCAGGTAGTCGTCGCACACCTGGTAGCCGAGCCCCCGCGATCCGGAGTGGATGAGGACCACCGCCTGTCCGATGAAGAGCCCGTAAGCCGCCGCCGCCTCGTCGTCGTGGATCTCCATGACTTCGTCCACTTCGAGGAAGTGGTTCCCCGATCCGAGAGTCCCCAGCTGTTCCCTGCCTCGCTTCTTCGCCACCGTCGAGACGGCGTCCGGGTCGGCGCCGGGGTACTTTCCCCCGCTCTCGGTGAACGCGACGTCCTCGTCCGTCCCGAACCCCGCCGACGACGCCCAGCGGGATCCTTCGCTCAACACCGTCTCCACGTCGGGTCCCGAAAGGCGGACGAAGCCCGTGGAGCCGACCCCCGAGGGAACCCCGTGATGCAGGGCGCCCAACAGCTCCGGGAGTCTCGGACGCAGCGCCTCGACGGTGAGACCGGACCGCAGGAGGCGCACGCCGCAGTTGATGTCGTACCCCACGCCACCGGGGGAGATTACCCCCTCGTCGAGGTCCATCGCCGCCACTCCCCCGATGGGGAAGCCGTATCCCCAGTGGATGTCGGGCATCCCGATGCTGTACCGGAGGATCCCCGCAGGTAGGCCACGTTCATCACCTGCCGCACGGCCTCGTCTTTCAGGATGTCGCCCATCATCGCCTCGGAGGCGAAGATCAGGCCCGGGACCCGCATCCCGCCGGCCTGAGGAATTTCCCACATGATGTCGGACAATTTATTCAAAGAGACGCCGTGGTATTGCATGGCCGGCCCTCCTCTTTCTCAAGGCCGCCGAAGGGGCTAGACGTCGATCACGTACCGTGCGGCAAACCCGCCCGGGATCCTTTCCACGACCATCCCGTGGGCGGTCACCGCCTTGATCTCGCGAAATGCGTGGTGCCGGGAGGCGTCGAACGCCTCGCCCCGAACCTCCACCCGCACTCCCGATCTGTTCATCTTACCACGTGCGCTCCGGACGAGAAAACGGTCCACGGTAAAGAGCAGCAGCGCCTCGCGAAGCAGCAGGAAAAGCCGGTCCTCGAGGTCTCTCCCGGAGACCTCGAGGGTCCTCGTTTCCGCTGCGCGGACGCGGCGGCGGTCGGTGAGGAGGGAGAAGAGGGATGTGACGCTCGTCGCGAAAAGCCCGGCCAGGTCCTGTCCGCGGACCTCCAGGCGGATGTCCGCGGTGTGGGGCAGGAGGCGATAGCCCCGCGGTTTCACGTCCCTTCCGTGAGCCGCGTGGCGAAGAAGCGGGGCAGGGTCGCGTCCAGCACCTTCCGCTGGCACCCCGGAATGTCGTACGGCGTTCGGACCCAGGAGGCTGCGCGGATCCGGGTGTCGAAGAGGAGGAAGGAAGACTCCGGGTTCCGGTCGCGGGGCTGGCCGACGCTGCCGGGGTTGAGCAGGGCGGTCTCCCCTTCCTTCAGACGGTATTCGCCGGTAGGAACGGAGACGGTGCTTCCGTCCCGCCGGCGGATGACCGCCGCGGGGACGTGGGTGTGGCCGAAAAACACGACCTTCACGCTCGGGTCCTCCGTCAAGGCGTCCAGCTCTTCCACCGCGTCGTCCAGCGTGAAGAGGTAGCGGTCGGGGTCGGAGGGAGCCCCGTGCACCATCAGGAGCTCCTTCTCCACGACCAGCCGATCGGGGAGGGATTTCAGATATTCCCGGGACCGGGCGGAGAGATGCTCCGCCGACCAACGCGCCGCAATCAGCGCCGGCGCGTTGAAGAACTCCCCGTCCGCCTTCCCGCAGGCGACGGCGTCATGGTTGCCCAGGATGCCTCCGGCGGTGTGCCCGATGGCCCACTGCACGCATTTTTCGGGCTCGGCGTTGTACCCGACCAGGTCCCCCAGATGGTAGACGCGGTCAACGCGTCGCGCGGCGAGCTCCCGCGCCACGGCATCCAGTGCGTCGCCGTTGGAATGAAGGTCCGAAAGGATGGCGATGTTCAACCGGCATCCGCGCGCGGGACAGCAACCCCCACGCCTTCCGGGAGGCGGCGCAGCGTCTTTTTCCTCGCCGAATAGGCGCGCACCAGGTCCATGAAGATCTCCAGCTCGTACCTTCGGTCCACCCGCGTCCCGTCGAAATAGAGTACCCGGACCGGCAGCCCGTCGCAATCGCGGGAGACGCGGGGGTAGACCGCCTCCGATACGATTCCATTCATGCAGGAAAAGGGGTTGATGTCCAGGATTCCGTCGGCTCCTTTCCGGTGCAGGTAGACCGTCTTCCCGACGGACAGCATCATCTCGCCCAAGGCTCCCTCCGGCGGCAGGTAGGGGCGCGCAAGGTCGTAGATGACCCGGATGTCGTGCGGCTCCTCGTAGCCCCGGAAATCCCCCTGGAACACGTCCAGGAGGGCATGCTCGTCCTTCCGCTGGAAGTGCCATTTCAGCCAGGCGCCGAACATTTCCACTGTGAGATGCTTGCGGAAGCGCTTGAGCATGCGGATCTGCTCGGCGTTGGTCGCCCACACCCATTCGCTCACGTCGGAGATCCAGCACTCCCCGCCGGCCTCCTCCACCTTCCGCAGCGCATCGTCGTTGCTGAACGTGTTCAGCCGGCAGAAGATCTCCCCGACCACGCCGATGAGCGGCCGGAGGACCGAGAAATCGGCAGGGACCTGGTTCAGGAGGGCCCTCCCCTGTCGCAGGCTCTTCACGATCCGCTCGAGTCTTTGCTTGTGGGTCTCCCCCCGGACCTCGACCGCCCGGCAGACCAGGTCGATCGCCTCCTCGAACGCCGCGTCCGCGGCCCCCTTCACCTTTTCGTACGGCCGTACCCGGAGCAAAAGCTTCTGGAGCAGGTCGCCCGCCACCAGCGCGCGCCATGCGGTGCGCAGCAGCTCGTCCGCATGCTTTCCCACGCCGGAGTACCCGTCCTCGCAGGTGGGCGACAGCAGGAGCACGTCGCCGTACCCCATCTCACGGAAAACCACTTTCATGAACGAGCCGTACTGCCCGAAGCGGCAGGGACCGTCGGAAGTCGGCATAAAAATGGCCATCCTCTCGGGGGGAATCTTACTGTGTACCAGCAGCTTCAGGGCATCCCCGAGGGTCACTTTCAGCGGGAGGCATTCCTCGCCGGAGGAGTGGCGCCCCCCCAGGACCAGCGTCTCTTCGTCGGAAGGCGGCATGGTCCGGGCATCGATTCCGACCGACCGGAACGCCGCCGCGATGACCCTGGATCCCGCATCGGTCATCGTTGGAAAAAATACCGTTCGTCCCTCGAGGGAAGAGCCGCTCACGTTTCCGCCCACCAGCGCAATACCCCCTTGCTGTCGAGATAGGCCTCGCACCGGGTCATGTATCCCGCGTCGTTGCCGTGCCCGTCGAACTGCAGCGAGAGATACGGCGACTCCGAGGCGCGGGTGATGAAATGACGGATGAACGAATCCGGCCCGCACTTGAAGTTCGTGATGTAGATCAAGTGGAATTTCGGGCGGGGCCGGCACCACCTCGCCGCGGCGATGATCTTCCTCCCGTAGTTCCAGAACATGTTGTCGTGGATGTCCCGGATGTCGATGTCGTCCACGGGAAGGAAATCGATCGGGAGGACGTTGGCCCCGTACTGGTCACGCAGCTTGGAGGGGATGTTCAGGTTGATGTCGCGGTCGTACAGGTTGTACGGGCGGCCGAGCAGGACGATGGCGTTGGCCCCCGCCTTCTCCACTTCGGATACCGCGACGGCCCCCGCGCTCATCAGGAAGTCGTGGAACTTCCGCTGCTCGCGGGTTCCGGCGCGTATCCCTTCCCGGATCTCGCGGCGGGAGACGCCCAGGGAACCGAAGCACTCGAACAGGTCCTCGACGACGTACTTCTCGCCGTCCCGGAAGCGCACCGTGGGAGACAGCAGCTTCTGGCGCAGCTCCTTCTCCCACTTGGGAACGGCGCCCAGCACGAACGGCAGCGTCTGCCCCCAGGGGCAGAAGTGGGATTCGGTGTGCATGTGCTCCGTCTCCGAGTTGATGACGTTGGGGACGAACAGGAAGTCGATCCCGTCCCGAAGCAGCGCCGCCACGTGTCCGTGGGCGACCTGGATCGGGTAGCACGGCTCCGCGACCGTAAGCTCGAGCCCCTCGCGGGCGATCGTCTTGTCGGTCCGCGGGCTGACCTTCACCCCGAACCCGACGGCCGAGAGGAACCCCTTCCAGAACGGGAACCGCTCGAAGTAGTACATGGCGCGGGGATATCCCGCGATCCCCCGCGGCCCGCTCTCGGCTCCCTCGGCCAATCGGTCGAGGTACTCGGCCCGGCGCGCCGGCAGGTCGTCGATCACCGGCCGCGTCTCGGTGCGGGCGGCCTTCCGGTACTTCTCGGAGCACTTGTCGCCCCAGTAGGTGCGCGTCCCGTCGACCTGGATCTCCTGCATGTCGCAGACGTTGCTGCACCCCTTGCAGACGAACTCCCGGCGCCGGTAGTCCACCTGCTGGAGGTCGAACCCGCGGAACCGTGTGGACCGTCCGAGCGCTTTCACCTTGTCTCGCGCGAGCAGCGCCATGCCGATGGCGCCGATGACCCCGTTGTGCGGCGGGACGATGATCTTCTTCCCCAGGACGTGCGTGAAGGCGGCCGCCACGGCGTCGTTGTAGGCCGTTCCTCCCTGGAAGTAGATGGTGTCGCCGATCCTGCGCCCGCGGACCACCCGGTTGAGGTAGTTGAGGACCACGGAATAAGCCAGCCCCGCCACGAGGTCGATCTTTTCCGCGCCCAGGTGGAGGAAGTTGTTCAGGTCCTGCTCCATGAACACCGTGCACCGCTCGCCCATCCGGATCGGCGCCTTGGAGGAGAGCGCAAGCGTGGCGAACTCTCCCTTGATCTGGATGCCCAGCCGCTCCGCCTGCTCCTCGAGGAACGATCCCGTCCCCGCCGCGCAGGCATCGTTCATCGCGAAGTCCACCACGACCCCGTTTTCGAGGCCGATGAACTTGGAATCCTGCCCCCCGATCTCGAAGATGGTGTCGACCGGCTGGTCGAAGAAGCGGCGGCTGATGAAGGTGGAGCCGGTCTTGTGGGCCGTGATCTCGTCCTGGACCGTGTCCGCTCCCACCAGCTCCCCGATGAGCTCCCGGCCCGAACCGGTGGTCCCCACCCCTCGGATCGTCACCGTGTCGCCAAACTCCTCCCACAGGTCCCGCAGGCCGTCGGTGACCACCTGGACGGGGCGCCCCTGCGTGCCGACGTAAATCTCCTTCAGGAGATTCCCCTCCCAGTCGGTGAGGACGAAATTGGTGCTCACCGAACCGATGTCGATTCCGAGGAAGACTTCCGGCTTCCCCTCGATCCGGGGAGGAGGAGCCACCCGGTCCCGGAGGAAGACGACGTTTTCCGTGGACAGCCTCGGCCAGGCCGGGAAGGATTTATGGAACTCCTTCCCGACGTCCGAATCGGAGATCTCCGCAATAACGACTTTCCTCTCCGACGCCGGGATCTCCGCCGCCGCCAGCGCAGCCCCGATGGCGCTCAGGTGCGCGAAGCCGGGGGAAAGGACGACGTCCCCGGAGGCGAACCCGAATGCGTCGCAGACCGCCCGGACGACCCCCTGGTTTGCGAACAATCCGCCGGCCAGCGCCACCTTCGGTCCCGGGTCTTTCCCCTTATTGATGTTGCTCTTGAAGTTGCGGGCCACCGCCTCGCACAGACCTTTCAGGATTTCCTCGGGGGAAAACCCCTTCTGCTGGGCATGGATCATGTCGGACTTGGCGAACACGGAACAGCGCCCGGCGATCCTGGCCGAATTCGCGGCCCGTACGACCATCTCCCCGATCTCCTCCACGGCAAACTGCATCCGGTTGGCCTGCTGGTCGATAAAGGAGCCCGTGCCGGCGGCGCAGTCCCCGTTGGTGTCGTAGTCCTTGATCCGGACCGCCTCGCCCGGGCGCCCGGGTTCGAGGCGAATCACCTTGGAGTTTTCCCCTCCCATCTCGAAGATCGTGCGGACATCCGGGTAGATCGCGGTCACCGCCTTCACCAGGCAGCGAAAATCGTTTTCGTAATGGGCGGAAAGTTTCTCCGAGAGGTGCTTGCTGGCCTTCCCCGTAACGGCCAAGGACGGCACGCGGGAGGCTCCCAGTGTGCCCAGCCAGTACCGCAATCGCTCCGGAACTTTCCGGTTCGGATCCCCGAGGAGCCGATCGTAGGACAGTAGATACGCCTGCCCCCTTCCCGGAATCCCGATCGGCTCCGGATTCTGGAACGTCCCGAGAACCTCCTCGCTCACCGGCCCGCCTCCCGGCGGCACGAAAAGGGCGAATTTCACGCTGATCGATCCGATGTCGACACCC
The DNA here is from genome assembly GCA_001798885.1 of Deltaproteobacteria bacterium RBG_16_64_85. Lineage (NCBI taxonomy): Bacteria > Deltaproteobacteria > Deltaproteobacteria bacterium RBG_16_64_85. The sequence continues at coordinate 6,761 of MGQW01000008.1, read as the reverse complement.
AGGAACACGCGGTTCCTCCCTGCGATCGGTGGTGGATAAGACCTCAATGGATCTTCCTATCAAATGCCGTGCCTTTTTAAAAATCCGTGTAAAACGGCGGTCTGCGCATTCGGGCGAAGGTTCGCGATCCGTTCCTTCCATCCGATCGGATAGCGGGTTTTATCCTATTGGATAACATGGATTTGGAACGGAACCCTGGGGTATAGTAGTAAAAGAAGATCGTCACGGGGGTGCAAATGTTCGGGATCGGCTTCCAGGAGATGCTCCTCATCTTGGTCGTGGTCCTGATCTTTTTCGGGCCGAAGCGGCTGCCGGACCTGGCCAAGAGTCTGGGCAAGGGGCTTGCCGAGTTCAAGAAGGCCTCGGAGGAGGTCAAGAAGAGCATTGACGAGGCCATGAAGGAGGAAGCCCCGAAGGAGGAGGCCGCGAAGGAAGAGACCACGCCCCGCCCGCCGGTCTCCCAGGGATGAGCCCGTCGGGTTTCCCCGCCGCATGAGTGAGGAAGTCCGCGAGGAAGCCCGTAATGAAGAGGAAGTCCGGCTCCCTCTCTCCGAGCACCTGGAGGAACTGCGAAAGCGCCTGATCCGCTCCCTTCTTGCGCTCGGGGTCGGGGCGGGACTCTGTTACAACTGGTCGGAGGACATCTACGAGTGGTTGCTACGGCCGCTATTCATCCACCTCCCCGGCAATTCCCGCCTCATCTTCACCGAACTCACCGAGGCGTTTCTCACCTACTTCAAGGTGGCCCTCTGGGGCGGGTTCGTCCTCGCCAGCCCGGTGATCCTCTACCAGCTCTGGCGCTTCGTCTCCCCGGGCCTCTATCGAAGGGAGCGGACGGTCGTCCAGATCTGCGTCGCGTGGTCGACGTTCGGGCTTCTCGCCGGCATGGCGTTCGGATATTTCGTGGCCATCCCGCAGGTCCTCTCCTTCTTCCTGGGGTTCGGCCGCTCCGTCATCGTCCCCATGCCGTCGATGAAGGAATCCCTGTCCTTGATCCTTCGGCTGCTCCTCACCTTCGGCATCATGTTCGAGCTCCCGCTGATGCTGTACCTCCTCGGGCGGGCCGGGATCCTTACCCCGGCTCTGTTGCGCAAGGGGAGAAAGGTGGCCGTGCTGGGGGTGCTCCTCCTGGCCGCCGTCCTGACGCCTCCGGACGTGGCCTCCCAGATCCTGATCGCCATCCCGCTCTATATCCTCTACGAAGCCGGCATCCTGCTCTGCGCCATGGGAGCGCGCCGGCACAAGGCGAGGCTGCAGGCTTGAGCAAGCGGCCGAAATTCACTATAGTCGGAAGAAGGCCGCGGTTCACCGCAGCGCAGATCCGGAGGAAGGTCGCCTCGCTCGCCCGCCGGATCGAGAAGTCCTACGCCGGAGCGGACCTTGTCCTCGTGGGCATTTTAAAGGGCGGCTTTCTGTTCCTCGGCGACCTTGCCCGGGAGCTTGCGATCCCCGCCCGGATCGATTTCCTGCGGGTACGCAGCTACGGCAACGGGGAGGCTCCGGGGAAATGCATCGAGGTCACGAAGGACGTGGAGATCGACGTCTCCGGCAGGGACGTCCTGATCGTGGAGGACATCGTCGACACGGGGAATACCATGGCGTTCCTGAGACGGCACCTGGAAGGGAAAAACGCCCGATCGGTCCGCTCCTGCGCCCTCGTGGACAAGCGTGAGCGGAGGGTGACCGGCGCGGACATCGAATTCCCGGGGTTCCGCCTGAAAAGGGGCTTCCTCGTGGGATACGGAATGGATTACGGGGAGGCGTACCGGCAGCTCCCGCAGATCTACACCTTGCCGCTTTCCGGCGGTCGAAAGGTTCTTGACGGAGGACGCAGATGATCATCGAGTGCCCCGCATGCCGGACGCGGTTCAGGCTGGACGAGACCAAGATCAAGGGGAGAGGGGCGCGGGTCCGCTGCCGCCGTTGCGGAGAGCCCATCATGGTCTTGAAACCCGAGGAACCCCAGGCGGCAGCAGCGAAGGAGGCCGGCGAAGGTTTCCTCGACCTTCGTTCCGTGATCCGGGAGTCGATGGAGGAAAAGCCGGAAGAGGCGCCGCCGGAACCCTCTCTCCCGGCCGGACTCTCCGGGGGAAAAGACGAGGTCGATGTCCCCTTCGGGAAATATCTCGCCACCAGCGGGACGGAGAAATCCTCGCCGGCGGAAGAGGAAAAAGAGTCGACCGCCCTTCCGGATCTCGCCATCGACTTTCGGCCGGAGGAAAGGTTCGACCTCGATCTTCCCGCCGAACCGCCGAAAGATGCGGCCATGCCCGATTTCCTCATCGGCACCGGAGATGCCCACGACTTTCTGAAGGAGGAGCACAGGAAAGAAGAGAAGGGGGAGAGGTTCGATCTCTCCACCCATCTCCGGCAGGAGTCCACGGAAGAGACGCCATCCGCCGCCGCCCCGGAATCGATGACGGCTCCGGCGGAAAGCGCACCGGACGCTCCTGTCTCGCCGGAATTGCGGAAAATCAGGGAAGCCCTTCCCACGAGACCGCCCGAGGCGCGGAAGGCGGCATCCCCGCCCTTGCGGCCCTCCCTGATCGCCCTTGTCCTCCTGTTCGTTGCGCTTGCGGGAGGCGGGGCCTACCTCGGGTTCACCAAGAACGGGCAGGACCTTCTGCGGGGGCTGGTGCCCGGAATGGAATCGCTGTGGCTGCCCCGTAGCGGCAAGCCCGGCCCACAATTCGACGTCAGGAACCTGATCGGCTACTACGAACCCAACACGAGGGCGGGGAACCTGTTTGTCATCAAGGGCCAAGTGGCGAACATGGGAAGAACCCGCAAGAGCGGCATCCGGATCCACGCAGCGCTGCTGGACAGCAAGGATCAGCCGTTAGCGGAGAGAACCTCCTACGCGGGAACCGTCCTCTCCGCGGAAACCCTGCGCACGGCCACCCGTGAAAAGATCGAGGAATCCCTCTCCAACCAGTTCGGCGAAAAGCTGGTCAACATGGACGTCGCGCCGGGGAAATCCGTGCCGTTCATGGTGGTGTTTATCAACGCTCCCGAAGGGATCAGCGCCTACCGCCTGGAAGCGAAGGACAGCGACTGAAGGGACGCCATGGAGGCGCCGCCGCAAGGGCGCCTATTTTTTCTGGTCGTCGGTCTTGGCAGGGGTGACGTCGACCTCGTCTTTTTGCTTCATCGATTTCTTGAAATTGCGGATCCCTTCCCCCAGGCCCTGTCCGATCTGCGGCAGCTTTCCCGCGCCGAACAGCAGGACGACGATGACCAGCAGAACCAGTAACTCCGGCAATCCGAGTCCGAACATGCTCCCTCCTCAAACGGCGACCTACGACAGAATCATTATACCTTTATGGCGTGCGGGAAATCCCTCAATTTTCGCGGATCGTCTCCTCGACCGCCACGCCGAAGTGCCGACCCGCCGCTTCCTCCGCGAGAAGAACGGCGTCCCCCTCGCGAAGCTTCGCCACGGAAACGGTCGCGCCCCCCGGACCTACCAGACGGATCGTTTCCGCGTTCTGCAGGACGACGGAGTGGACCGCCCCGGAAGGAGCCTTCGCACGGACCTGGAGAAGGGGTCTCCGCTCCACCTTGACCCGTCCGACCGTGGCGGTTTCTCCCTCGCCCACCTCGTTCACCAGGAGAACTTCGGATCCGGACGCAAGTTCGGAAAGATAGGCGGTGCGCCCGCCGGGGAGCCGGCAGTACAAATGAACCCCACCGGCGTTGACGCGGAAGGGGCGTGGAAGGACATAGGGGTTGGGAACATTCTCCGCGCAGACCAGGAACAGCCCCGCGCTCGAGTTGCCCACCAGCATCCCCCGGCTCCCCTCGATCAGCGTGCAGGTATCCACGCAGACCCGGTCGCCGATGCCGAGCGGGGAAACCCCGGTAACCCCGGCTTCGACCAGCCGGGTCGCCTCGGTCTCTTTCCGGGCTGCGGAGGCCAGTGCGCGCATCCTGCCGGGGTCGTCCGCAAGGAGAACGATTCCGTGCACGCCCTTTTCGAGGACCCCGCGGTAGAGCGTCACCTCCTCGGGGGTCCGGGCGGCGGCCAGGATCTTCCGACGCCAGGCGACCAGATTCTCGAGGGGAATCACCTCCCGCTCGCAGGGAAAGACGACCCAGATCGTCTCCGGCGGAGAGGAAAGGATCGCTCCCTCGTCCGACTTCCCCTTCATCTCGGTAACGCGGTAATCCCGTCCCTCGCGGAAGTCGCCCTCCGCGCACGCGGTACGGACCCGCCCCAGTTCCCGCGCCCTTTCGAGGCAGCCGTCGGGGATCCACAGCGTGTCGACGCCGGATTCCAGCGCGGCGACCGCGATCTCCTTGTTCCACGGGATGACCCGCGCCCAAAGCACGGGAACCATCACTTCCCCTTGGCCTTGAGCAACCCCATCGCTTCCTGAAGGGTCGCCCCGCCGTGGACGATCGCCACGATGGCCCGGACCATCGTGGCCGGAGACGGGTGCTGGAAGACGTTCCTCCCGATGGAGGCCCCGGATCCTCCCGCCGCGACGGCGTCCCGGACCATCCGCAGGACTTGCTCGTCGCTTTCCATCTTCTCTCCGCCGGCGATGACCACCGGGCTCGCGCACCCTTCCACCACCTCCCGGAACGTCTCGGGGCTGCCGGTGTAGGGGACCTTCACGATGTCCGCGCCCATTTCCGCCCCCACCCGGGCGGCATGGCGCACGTAGCGGAGGTCATACTCGTTCTTGATCTTGGGGCCGCGGGTGTAGATCATCGCGAGAAGCGGCATCCCCCACCGCTGGCAGGCGCTGGACACCGCGCCGAAATCCCGGAGCATCCGTGCCTCGTCGTCGGCCCCCAGGTTCACGTGGATGGAGACCGCGTCGGCGCCCATCTGCAGGGCATCCTCGACCGTCGCCACCAGGACTTTCCGGTTGGAGTCAGGGGAAAGGTTCGTGCTGGCGGAGAGGTGGAGGATAAGCCCCAGGTCCTTCCCGTACCCCCGGTGCCCGAACATCGCCGCCCCCCGGTGCACGATGGCGGCGTTGGCCCCTCCCTCCGCAATGAGGTTGGCCGCGGGGGGGATCTGGATGAGCCCGGGGATGGGGCCGACCGTCACCCCGTGGTCCATGGGGACGATCACCGTCTTCCGGTTGTTCCGGTCCATGATCCGCTCCAGGCGGATCTTCTTCCCGATCATCGGTCAACCTCTCCCCGCCGTGATGAAGACTCTTTCGGCCCGGTCCCTATTTGTAGACTCCCCGCACCTTGAGCTGGTCGTTCAGATACGTGATATTGTCGGCGTACTTGCACGCCTCCTCGTACTTCACCTTGCCGGAGGCGACCAGCTCCGCCAGGGTCCAGTCGATGCTGACCAGCTCCTCGACGTTCGCCTGCATCATTCCGCGCAGCTGGCTGACCTTCCCCTCCCGGATCGCGTTCCGCACGCGCAGGGATGTGCTCATCTTCTCCCATGCGAGGACCCTGCCGGTTCCGGAGGCGCGCCGGAGGAGACGCTGGGAGAAAGCGAGCAGGAGGGATTCGGCCAGCTGGGCACGGATCTGGGGCTGCTGGCTCCCCGGGAAGATATCGACGATCCGGTCCACTGCCGCCGTGGCGCTGTTCGAATGGAGCGTTCCCATGACCATGTGGCCGGTCTCCGCGGCCGACAGGGCGATGGAGACGCTCTCGTAGTCCCGAAGCTCTCCGATGACGATCACGTCGGGGTTCTGTCGGAAGATGTGCCGCAGGCCGTCGGTGAAGGACAGCGTGTCGGTCCCCACCTCGCGCTGATTGATATTGGAGCTCTTGTGCTGGTGCGTGAACTCGATCGGGTCCTCGATCGTAATGACGTTGGCCTTCCGCTCCCGGTTGATCATTTCCACGAGGCTGGCCAGCGTGGTGGATTTGCCGTGCCCGTTGGGGCCGGTGACCAGGATGAGCCCCTGCGTCTTGAGTACGTAGTCTCTAAGGAAATCCGGGAGGCCGAGCTCGGCGGGGGTGGGGATGATGTCCGCTACGTGCCGGGCGGTGAAAGCGATGGAGTTGCGCTGCCGATAGACGTTGCACCGGAAGCGCCCCAGCCCATGGAGCGAATAGGCGAAGTCGAGCTCCTTGTCCTCCACGAACGCCCGCTTCTGTTCCGGTGTCAGGATGGCGATGATCATCTGCTCGATCTCGACCGGCTTGAGCACAGGAAGGGCCAATCGCCGGATCTCGTTGTCGACGCGGATCGACGGGATCGCCCCCGCGGAAAGGTGCAGATCCTGCCCTTTCCAGGACACCAGCACCTCGAGGAGGCTCGCCATGCTCTTCTCGAGCTTGACGACCGTTTTCTTGGTTTCCTTCTCGTCCTGGAGTTTCAGCGCGACGGTGCCGTATCCGTGGGCCTGGAAGAAGACCAGTGCCTGCTCGAAATGCATCGCCGACAGGATCACCGGCTTGATGCTGTGGCCCGACTGGAACTCCACGTCCGAAAGGGCCGTGAGGTCGGTGGGGTCCACCATCCCGATCACCAGCCGCTTCCCCTCGAGCCCGATGGGGAGAAGTCGCCGCAGCCGGACGGTCTCCAGCTGGACGAGCCGCTGGATGGCGGAGGGAACTTCCACCTTCTCCAGGTTGATGTGCTGCATCCCCATTTGCTCGGACAAGCCGTTCAGGAGCACCTCTTCGCTGAGGAATCCCAAGCGAATGAGGTTTTCCCCGAGCGTCCCTCCCAACTGGTTCTGGGTCTTGAGCGCCTGCTGAAGCTGTTCCTCCTGGATCAATCCCGCCTTAACGAGAATTTCCCCGATCTTCAATCTTTTATCGGACATAAT